>DKNM01000112.1 GCA_002470695.1 Candidatus Neomicrothrix sp. UBA7388 | reverse complement strand
ATCGAACAGAGCGGGGCCGAGGCCGTGCATCCGGGGTATGGCTTTTATAGCGAAAACGCTGACTTCGCAAGGGCAATTACCGAGCGCGGGATCACATTTATTGGACCTCCACCAGAGGCAATCGAGATAATGGGTGACAAGATCTCAGCGCGCTTAGCCGCTGAGAAGGTTGGGGTTAACGGAGTTCCCGGTACTACTGAGATTATTCAGCATCCTGATGAAGTTCGATCCTTCGGCGATGAACATGGCTACCCGGTAGCCATTAAGGCCGCGTACGGCGGCGGTGGTCGCGGTATGAAAGTCGTGTCATCCGCTGAAGAGGTGGATGCAGCGCTTGAGTCTGCGCAACGGGAGGCTGAGAGCTTCTTCGGTCGCAACGAATGCTATATGGAGCGCTATTTGACTTGGCCTCGACACATCGAAATGCAGATTATTGCCGATCAACATGGCAACACCGTTTGGCTCGGCGAACGCGATTGTTCTGCTCAACGACGGCACCAAAAATTAATTGAAGAAAGCCCAGCGCCCAACTTTCCCGATGAAGTCCGTCAGGCAATGGGGCAGGCAGCAGTAGCTGTGGCAGAGGGCTGCAACTATACAAATGCAGGAACGGTCGAATTCTTGTTTCAAGACGGCGAGTTCTATTACTTGGAAATGAATACGCGATTGCAGGTCGAGCATCCCGTAAGCGAGTTAGTGTCCGGCGTTGACTTGGTGCGTGAACAAATTCGCGTCGCCGCTGGCGAGGAGCTTTCATTTAATCAACAGAGCGTTGGTCGTAACGGTCACGCTATCGAGGTAAGAATTAATGCCGAGGATCCGGCAGAGGGACGCTTTCTTCCCTCTCCCGGCACCATCAGCACGCTGACCATCCCAGATGGCTTTGGAGTTCGATGGGACGGCGGCTACGAGGCCGGTGACACCGTTTCACAGTTTTACGACAACTTGGTTGGAAAACTTATCGTCTGGGGCTCGGATCGCGATACCGCTGTGGCAAGGATGCGCAGTGCTCTGCAGGAACTTGAAGTTGGTGGCATCGCCACAACGGCATCGGCGCACAGCGCAATTTTGGCTCACCCAGAATTTCAGGCCGGCGAACACAGCACTAAGTGGGTCGAAGAGTCGCTAGACCTAACAGGTGTCTCGGGCAAAACCAGTGAACCTAATTCTGACGCAGACGACGAAGAACCTCGAGTTCGCAAAGACGTTGTATTGGAAGTCAATGGTAAGCGTTTCGCTGTTGCCGCTTGGGTACCTGAGGTCGCTGGGGTAGCCGCAAAACCGTCAGCGAATAAACCGAAGCGCACCGGGTCAAGCAGCGGCGGAAGCGCCGGCTCGGGCCAGGTTGCAGTGCCGATGCAAGGCACGATAGTAAAAGTGTTGGTAGAAGTAGGACAAGAGGTAGCCGAGGGTGACCCGGTGATTGTCTTGGAAGCAATGAAGATGGAAAATAACATCAACGCGGATAAGGCCGGGTCAGTTAAAGAAGTAAAAGTTGAGCCAGGAGACACCGTCGGCGCAGGCGACATAGTTGTAGTTATCGAATAGTGCTGCGCGACCTGCGGAGAACTTATCGGTGGTGCAGACTGGAGGCCATGATGCGCAACGAGATCTGCAAGGTTTCTTCATGCGCGGCATGATGTTGGCAGGCGGCGCCGGCACCCGTCTTTTCCCCTTGAGCCAAGTCGTTAGCAAGCAATTACAGCCTGTTCACGATAAACCAATGATCTATTACCCCTTGGCAACACTGATGTCCGCAGGGATCCGAGACGTTCACCTCATCAGCACCCCGCACGACCTTCCCGTTTTTGAGCGCCTGCTTGGCGACGGAAGCCAGTGGGGAATTGATATCTCGTACGGAGTTCAGGAAAAACCTGAGGGAATTGCCCAAGCCGTCATCCTCGGCGAGTCCTTCTTACGTGAGGAACCATTCACGCTTATTCTGGGCGACAATATCTTCCATGGACCTATCGGTTTAGAGGCCGAGGTGCTTGAGTTCAGGGATGGGGCGCTGATATGGGGTTACCCGGTGGAGGACCCGCAACGTTACGGCGTAATAGAAATTGACGATTCCCGGCGAGTGTTGTCTATTGAGGAGAAACCGGATCGACCAAAAAGCAAGCTGGCTGTTCCTGGCTTATACGTGTATGACGGCACAGCCATAGCGAGAGCTAAGGAACTCAAACCTAGCCAACGAGGAGAACTGGAGATCACTGATCTGAACTTAAGTTTTCTGAACGATCGCATGCTACGCGCAGTTGAGTTAGACCCCGAAATAACTTGGTTAGACTCCGGAACCCACGAAAGCCTGCTCGATAGTTCTAATTTCATCGCAACCGTCGAGAAACGCCAGGGACAAAAAGTCGCTTGTCTAGAGGAGATTGCCTACCAGAAAGGCTTCGTCTCCATCGAGGCAATCCGTCAAACCATTCAAAAGATGCCAAGCTCGCCATACCGGACCTATTGCGAAAGAGCGATTTTGGGGTGAAGAGAGTGGGGGTTGATAGAACAACGCGCTGGACCCTCTGCATAGTCGTTACAACAATCGTTCTGAGTTTGGGTCTCTCCTTAATAGGAGCTCGCACTTTTCTTCGCTCGGACACGGTGCTGCGTTGGGCTCCTTGGAATGAAAGTCAACCTATCGACCTTGAGTTGACGTCAATTCCGGTGGCTGACCCCGTTGACTCGGGTTTTCCAGCACAAGAATTATTTCACCGACGTTTACTCGAAGGCGATTTGGGGACTTGGAACCCTTATCCAGCCGGCGGCACTCCTCTGGCTTCAATGCCTCATCAAGGCTTTTTCGACCCGCTAAATTTGCCATTTTTATTTTTGCCCGACCGTATGGCGCCGGCATGGGTAAAACTCGCCGAGCTTTCGGTCGCAATCCTTGGAGTCGTTCTTCTATTGCGGAATCTCGGCGTTTCCAAAGCTGCTTCTCTTGTTGCAGGTTTCGTCTACTCATTCAGCGGATTTCAGACGGTGTGGACAAACTGGCCTCAAACGCATGTTGGCGCCTATCTACCTTGGTTGCTCTGGGCATCCGAGCGCTTACTTCGGAAGCGAGATTTGTTATCCGCGTTTGCAATCGCAGTTGCAACGAGTGTGATGCTGTTGGCGGGTTTTCCTGCAGTGACTGGCTGGGGTGTGGCGCTGATGCTTGTTTGGGTTGTTCTGCGCTCTCGAACCGAGTTCAAAGAAAAAGGCGGCACTTTACGTTTGTTGGCCTCGGCGTTCGCATCAGTGCTTCTTGGTATCGGTTTGACGGCTTGGCAAATACTGCCCTTTTGGCATCAAATGTCCGCAACAGATCTCTCTCATCGAGCTCAAACGTCCTCTGATCATCTTTCGTCCTCGCTAATGGCGACGGCTGCAATTCCAACAGCTTTTGGTAGCCATGCTCAGGGCTTTTTTTATGGTGATCGAAACTACATTGAAAGTTGCGCATTTCTTGGTGCCGGGGCATTAGTAGTGGCACTGTGCGCTCTTCTTTGGAGACAACCTAGTTCTGTCTCTCGCTCTGTCACCGCTGTAATCACAGCTTTGCTCGGCTCAGTGACAGTTCTCATTTTTTTTGGTGGTCCGGTTCTCGCGCTTGCTCAGCAGTTTCCGATTTTCGACTCGAATTTTGTTGGGCGAATGCGGTCGATATGGCTACTTCTGCTATCTCTTCTGGTTGGTCTCGGGCTACATGCCTTGGGTTCCGCATCTGAATCACGCGGCGTCAATAGAGAATTTAGAGATCGGCGACTTCGAATAAGCGGAATCGTGACTGCAACATTGATTGCGTCCTTCGGAGTCTTCTATGTGCTCCGAAAAGCTAACCAGGAAGGCCACTTAAAACCTGTCTTGCTGGCAGTGCTGTTGGCTATCGGGGCTTCGGCGGCGGTGATTACCGCGGTCGTTTTGCAACGGAAAGGTTACTTACAGCAGATTTTTCCTGTTTTGGTCGCGGGGGTTGCAGCAATCGAAATTTTGTTCTTCGTTTCGCCGTTTTGGCCACAAGAGGCTCCCGAACGACATTACCCCGAAACTCCTGCCCACGATTTTCTGCGAGAAAACGCGGGTGGTGAACGCGTTGCAACACATGACCTGGCGTTTTACCCAGGTACAACGACACACTATGGAATCCGAACATTGACAGGACATGTATTTCATCAGCCCACTTGGCGGGACATGTTGGTCGCTATTGACCCGGAGGCGTTCGACAGGTCGTATACCTTCTCGTTTCTCGAGTTCATGGACGTCAATCGCCTTAGTTCTCCCGTCTTGGACCGTATGGCTGTCAAATGGCTTGTGACTCAAGTCGATTTTCCACTTCCAGGCTCGCCCTTCGTGATGAACACGGAAGATTTCGAATCAAGCATGGCTCCGGGGAATTCCTTTGTGGCCTCAATGACTTCGCAGCCTTTAAGAGGCATAGAAATTGAATTGGCCGAAGATTTATATACGTCAGACACAAAAGGCCGTTTGCGAGTGGAGGTCGTCGCACCTGATGGGAGTGTTACTACGGGACGACGACACGTCCGGGGGTTCCTACCAAAAGGCAAACATTGGATTCCGGTCGCCGCTGAAGATTTATCATTAGGCGGTACAGCAGAAGTCCGCATTCGTCTAGATGCCTTCGATGGGGCTTTGAAATTACGCACGAACGAAGCAGGTGCGCCCGTTCTTAGCGGAATGGCGCCCTCAGGAGACAATCTCCGCTTGGCCTATGCCGATGATGTAGCTATCTGGCGAAACCAAAACGCTCTGAACCGAATTCGATTCGCATCGGAGAGCATCGTGGTCCCCGATGGCCAGAAACGAGTGGCACTTCTCCAAGCACAGTTGCCTCCTGAAGTTGTTATTTTGTCTGAGCAATCATCGCATCTAACCAACCCAGCTGAAACAGGTGCAGTCATCAGAGAGGTTAGAGACGCTTCTGATCACATGGACATCGTCGTTGAAAGCGATGGGCCTGGCTGGCTAGTCGTAGCTGACGCTTTGCAAAATGGTTGGCAAGCATCTGTTAACGGAGTACCTACATCTCTGTTTCATGCAGATCACGCTCTGGTGGCGGTGGCAATTCCTGAAGGCAACAGTGTTGTGTCGTTGAGTTACAAGCCTCCCGGACTCAAAGCTGGTCTTACGATTTCAGGTTTGTCGTTGATCGTGGTCGTAGTTTTGTTGGCCAGTGGTTTTCGGAATAAACGCTTCGATCATTCCTCTGGTCGCAGATCTTCTTCCGGACTGTTGTAGTCGTCTATGACGAGTTCAATATTTCTAACTCGCCGAAGAACTCGTTCGCCGATGACTCGGTTAGCTCGCAAAAGATTGGCTAGAACTCCGAGCATCAACATCTGCATTGCGATTACAAGGCACACAGCCCCAACGATGAGAGATTGTATGTAACCGTCGCCTCCATCGGTTAGATAAAACCAGGCGAAGCGAGCAAATAGCACAATTCCGACGATCGCGAAAAAGGCGGCCGGTATGTTAAAAACCCGTAGTGGTCGATGCATGGCGTATACCCGGAATATTGTCCCCGCAGACCTTCTTACATACTGACGTTTAGAGCTAAATAGCCTTGACGGGCGCGTTGTTGCGTTAACACTAATAGGTACGTCAGCAACAACGACGTCGGATCTGCCCGCTTGGATCAGGGTTTCAAGTGTGTAGGTAAATTGAGATACAACGTTGACTTGAAGTGCGGCTTCTTTGGAGTAGGCCCTGAAACCTGATGTGACGTCAGAGACATCAGTGGCCGATGCTTGGCGAACGACCCACGATCCGATCTTTTGAAGTCGTTTTTTACTCCAAGAGAATTCTTCGTGATTGGATATGTCTCGGGTGCCAACTACCAAGTCCGCTTCACCCGAGAGAATTGGCTCCAAAAGCAGAGGAATGTCTCGAGCCGAGTATTGGTTGTCAGCGTCAGTGTTGACAATTACGTCTGCTCCGAGTTTCAACGAAGCGTCAAGCCCTGATTGGAAAGCTACCGCTAGGCCTCTGTTATTCGTAAGCGAGACGATTGCGTCCACGCCATGAAGCTTTGCTACCTCTGCTGTGGCGTCAGTCGAGCCATCGTCTATCACCAGCCATAAAACTTCATCAAATCCAGCTACGCGTCTAGGTAGTTCCGCCAATGTCTGGGGCAAAGTCTCTGCTTCATTAAAACATGGAATCTGGATGACTAGTCGCACCTCCCCATTGTGGTGGACGAATGCGCTAGACACATGTCGGGCGATTCGTCGTTTTCAAAAATCAGTTTCGAAGTCGAAGGGCAACTTATGAGTGACGAGGCGACATACGAGTTAGACGGACACATTGCGACGATTACTTATAACCGTCCTGAGTCTCTGAATGCGATTAACGGCGCTATGCGCGAGTGTTTGAATAGCGCCTGGTTGCAGTTCTATGAAGACCCTGAGGCCTGGGTCGCTGTTTTGACCGGAGCTGGTCGCGCTTTCTGCGCTGGGGCTGACCTTCGCCCAGGGCAGGGTAACTCCGCGGGTACTTGGTCTGGCAGTTACTTCGAGATTCCCACGATCAATAGTTTTGAGAGCGGCTTAGAGTTGTGGAAGCCGACCATCGCTGCTGTGAACGGTGCGTGTATCGGCTATGGGTTGACCGGCGCTATCGCGACCGACTTCCTCTTGGCGTCTGACAAGGCTGTCTTCGGTATGCCCGAAGTTAAGGTTGGCGTTCCAACCATTGTCGGATCAATGAGAATTCCATCAAAAATAGCTTGGGCGGACGCTATGGAAATTCTGCTGACTGGGGACAACATTGATGCAGAACAAGCCCGCGATATTGGACTTGCGTGGCGGGTGGTTGCACATGATGACCTTATGAACGAGGCATATTCTCTGGCCGAGCGGCTTTGTCAGGGCGCTCCTCTAGCGGTGCGAGCAGTTAAGGAAGTAGCCACAAGGTCTCAACGGATGGGTTGGACTGAAGCGGTTCGGATGGGCGAAAGCATCCGCAGAATCGTAGGCAGTAGCGACGATGCTCAAGAAGGAGTCGATGCTTTTCGCGAAAAGCGGGCTCCCAGTTGGAAAGGTCGTTAAAGGTTCACCTCGTTGATACCTCTCGCAAATTGGATCAAGTTTCGAGTACTAAGCGAGCTACGACGTCTGTTCCAAATGCTGTGAGGATCGCCAGGTAAAGCAATCCGGTCGCAGCCATCACCGCCGCGTATTGGCGTTCTCTCAACGCTGCGCGAGTGACTAGTACGAGCGCCCCGGTTGTAATCGCGCACGCCGCCCAAAACCAGCCGAGCATGCCTCCGTAGCTGTCATCAATCGTGCCTGACAGCACTGAAAACATCCCTGTCGGCAACAACAGGAGTCCGACCTCGACAGGCCATAGCTTGCCTAACCAAGAAACTTGCTCGATCAGCGGCTCTCTTTTGAGGCCAGGTTGAACGAGGTACCAATGGCCAAGCAGCATCGCGTCGGTAACGGCACCCAAAAATGCTGCACCCACTATTATTCTGGCCGTCTGGAGTAGCTCATTCCCACCGCCAGTCAAACCGGCTACTGCCAAGGCAAGAAATCCAAAGCTGGGAGCCAGTAAATCCCATTTCGAGTCGTACAAGCGTCCCGATTGTTGATGATCTCCGGCTCTATTGGGTCGCCAAGTTATCGACAAGATCAATGTCACCAACGCTATGCCTGCGACTACAACTGATCCAGAGTCCCTGAGTGGCCTCGAGGCCCACCCGAATCCGGCTATTGCTGCGAGAATTGCGATCGCAGCATAGGTGCCTCTCAACAGCCAGCCATAGCCAAGGCCAACTTCGTTATGTCGCGTGGTCACCCAGCAAAATAGGAGACCCCCGGACGCCCATTGCAGCAATACCGTTGCGGCGTCAAGTTCGGGACCGGCTGCCATTGATGAAAGTTTAGCCGGGGTGTGCCTGTTCTCAGCTAGCAGATGGTAGTGATCGAATAGCGGTTGCTGCCTTATGGCTGGAGCGAGTCAATGGGCTCGCTTCAACATGACCTATGCCTTGTTTTTTAGCGTATTCCGCTAAGGCATTAAAAGTTGTAGGTGGGACCCAGCGTTGAATTGGGAGATGTTGACTCGACGGACGGAGGTATTGTCCGATAGTCAAGATGTCGACACCGACTCCTGCCAGATCGCCTATAGCGCCATACAGTTCGTCATCGGTCTCTCCTAGTCCGACGATTAGCCCGGATTTGGTGAGAAAATCGTTTTGCTTGGACCTGGCGAGCAAGGCGAGGCTTCGGGCGTATCCAGCGTTGGGTCGAACCATTCGTTGCAAACGAGCAACTGTTTCGAGATTGTGGTTGATCACATCTGGTCTCGCCTCAATCAGAGTTTCCAACGGAGCCTGCAGTCCGCTGAAGTCTGGGACCAAGGTCTCAATATTAACGACTTGTCCTTTCTCCCTGATCGCCTTGATCGTCTGCGCGAAACCATTTGCGCCACCATCTTCGAGGTCGTCACGCGCTACCGCAGTTATTACTACGTGTTGTAAGCCCATAGCTGCAGCTGCCTCCGCGACACGTCGAGGTTCATCCGGGTCAAGAGGCTGGGGACGACGCGTGTCCACCAAACAGAAGCCGCACGAACGGGTGCAACGACTGCCATTAATCATGAACGTGGCGGTCCCCTCGCCCCAACATTCATAAATATTTGGACAGCCGGCCTCTTCGCAAACCGTGGTTAATTCCAGATCAGCGATCGTGGAGCGAACTTTCTTGTAGCCAGCGCTGAGATCGATACGGGCCTTCATCCACGATGGTTTCTTTTCCGTTATCGGTAACCCTTCACCCAGACCCGCGTCTTTTAGGCGCCGCTCTCGCCGCGGAGTTGGTTTACGGTCCCGTAAGAAAACAGAGACTTCCTGTTTAGAGTCTGGCTCGCCAGTTTCTTTAGACGCAAAGTCTTCGAGGCTCTTCTGCAAGCTTGACGACGTGACCGAAGCAAACTCTGCTCCATGCGCTCCCCAGGTAGCGGCAGCATGGCAGCCGATGGTTTGAGCTACCGACTCAGTGGAAACTTCTAATCCTTGAAATTCAATGCTCGTGGTTCCAAGGCCGGCGATTCCGCACGGAATGATGCGGTCAAACCAGGTCATGTCTGTATTCACGTTCAAAGCGAAGCCATGCATAGTTCGTCCACGGCTGAGACGAACTCCAACTGCTGCTATTTTTTTTGGGTTATCGCTCTCCGGGTTGACCCAAACTCCGGGGTATTTGGGAAGCCGCCCACAGTTTCGAAGTCCGATATCGCTGAGTGCATTGATTAGGACCGCTTCTAGTTCGTGTACATAAGCCCTTGTCTCTGCGATGCCACCACCTCTGCGTCCCTTTAAAGAAATTACGGGGTATCCGGTGATCTGACCTGGGCCATGGTAGGTGATGTCGCCACCTCGATCGACAATCTCATAGCTTGCGCCCACCGATGCCGGGTCAATTAATAAATTGTTAGGATCAGCATTCCGGCCACCGGTAAATACATGTTCATGTTCTAAAAGCAGCAGGTGGTCGTCACCACTGGCGGTGAATAATTGACGTTGCAGGTTCAAGGCTTCTCTAAATTTGACTTCTCCTAACCACCGCGTTCTAAGCATCTACCTGGTCACTTCTAGGTCGAATTTCCGCATATAAACAACCAAACCATTTATCCGTGCAGCGTCCGGCCAGCGAGCTCTAGCACTGCTTCTCCAAATACTTCCGAGAACGTAGGGTGAGGCTGAATAAATTTTGAAATTTGGTCGATTTCAAGCTCCCAGTTAATGGCCATATAGCCTTGGCTGAGCTGTTCAGTGACCCATGGGCCGATTAGATGAACCCCAAGTATTCGTCCAGCTTTACCATCTATCCGTCGTTCTGCGATTACCTTCACCATGCCTTCATTTTCGCCGTGAATCGCAGCCCGGGCGTTTCCAATAAAACGGTGCTTGGAAACAACGATTTCCAATCCAGCCTCATGAGCTTGTGTCTCTGTAAGGCCGGCATAAGCGACTTCAGGGTGGCAGTAAATCGCCCAAGCGGTTCTTTCATAATTTATTGATGATGCTTTTTCGTCTCGAATGTTTTGAACAGCAAGCATGGCCTCTGCAAATCCGACATGCGCTAGCTGTGGGGTCGCAATTAGGTCTCCGACTGCGTAAACCCCACTCGCAGTAGCTCGGCAGTACTGATCAACAACCACACAGCCCTCGCTGTCGACTTCAACAGTCGTGTTTTCTAAACCAAGGCCTTCGGAGAGAGCCGTTCTGCCAACGCTAACAATAACTTTCTCAACGTCGATGTCGGTCCCGTCACTCAAGTGAACGGTGACGCCGGTATCGAGGAGCGTTTGGCCCCCCAGCGTCGCATTGGTGATAGTTCGTATCCCTCTTTTTTTGAACGCCCGCTGCAGCGATTTCGCTATGTCCGGGTCGGCCCCCGGAATTAGTCGCTCTGCTGACTCAAGGATTGTTACTTGTGTGCCTAAGTCGGTGAGCATCGACGCGAATTCGCATCCGATAGCGCCGCCACCGATGATCGCAGCATGAGCAGGCAACTGGGTGAGTTCAAGTACCTGGTCAGAGCCAATAATTAAGTCTCCATCTATTGGGAAGCCTGGCAGCTCGCGGGGTTTAGATCCCGTCGCCAAAATGACATGCTCAGCCGAGAGAGATATATCGTCTCCTTCTTTTGTTTGAACCGCAATGGTTCGGTCGCCTGTCATCTGTGCTTCGCCGTCGTAGAGCCAAATGTTTTTGCTACTTACAAGCTGCTGGACTCCTTTGAAAAGGCGGTCAACGACTGATTGTTTTCTTTCTTGAGAGATAGTCATATCTAATGTGGAGTCACCGCTAATGACGCCGAAGTCCCTAGCGCCTTTTACTGCGCGATTTACGGCAGCAGTTTCTAAGAGTTCTTTTGCAGGGATGCAGCCTCGGTGAAGGCACGTACCTCCGAGGCGATCTTTTTCGACCAACGCGACGTTGAGGTTATAGCCAGCGGCAGCAAGCGCTGCCGCGTATCCAGCAGGCCCACCCCCCACAACAACAATGTCGTAATGGTTAGAAGTCATTCTGCCGCCAACACTAGCGCCGGTGTGGTCGGGCATCGACGTCGTGACATCAACACAGGGAAATCATTCAAACTGCTATGAGAACTTGGGCAGCAAAGGCCACGAGGATAGCTATACCTGCGGCTAAAGCTGTGATGATCAAGGCGCGCGTGCTCATTTGTTTCGAATCTAGCGTTTGGAGCCTGCCAGCCCATAGCCTTTCCATCGTGATGAGAGTTATTCGCCTCATGGGCACCGCTTTGGCAACTCTTGCTCTGATCTCATGTGCTAGCGACAACCGCGAGGTCGAACACGAACAATCTGCTGTGCTTCAAAGCCCTGCGACTTCAGCGCCAACCCCTGAGACTGCACCACCCACTTCGGGGCTAGCAACGGAGTTTCCTGACGCGTTAGAGGCCCTGCGGAGTAAGACGCTTTCGGGAGAAACATTCAATCCCGCTTCACTAATCGGCAGCGATGTCCTCATCTGGTTTTGGGCACCGTGGTGAGGAGCTTGTAATGCGGAAGCATCGGCGGTCGCCGAGCTCGAAAGTGAGGGCAACATCGAGGTTGTAAGTATTCCGGGTCGAGATGATGTGATTGGTTACAGCAGTTTTGTAGAACGTCACGACCTGCAGGCCATCCCCCATATCCCTGACCATGATGGCGCTCTCTGGGAGCACTTTGGCGTTTCAGGTCAGCCCTTCTGGATACTTTTCAGTCCGGATGGAGAAGTTGCGCGTGGGCGCGGCCGGCTACCCAGTTAACAAATCGACTTATGTTTCGGGGCTACTGTCCTACAGAAAGCTAGGTTTTAAAGATGACTCGCCGCACTCTCAGTTTGGAGCGATTGGTCTCTGCGGACCCTTCGGAAATTTTCGATATTTTGGCAGACCCTTCGCAGCACGCTGCGATAGACGGCTCTAGCACGGTGCGCGGTCACATAGGACAGCAGGACCGCTTAGCGTTAGGGAGCACTTTCGCAATGAAGATGCGGCTGGGACTTCCCTACCGGATCAAGAATCGTGTTTTGGAGTTTGAAGAGAATCGTCTCATCGCATGGGGACACTTGGGTGGCCATAGGTGGAGATTCGAGTTACAAGCCTCGGGAAGCCAGACCTTAGTAAGGGAGACATTCGACTGGTCTACATCGCGTTGGCCTTTCATGATCGAATTGGCTCGATACCCGCGCAGGCATAAAAAAAACATAGAGGCCACCTTGGAACGGCTCGCCTCGCTTGTCGAGTCTCCTTAGCGGTGAGTGTCTTCTGGCGAGGAGCTCTAGTGGTTATTGCACTTTCAGCGTGCGCAGAGAGTGTGGCGACATCTTTTATAGAAGAAGCTAAGCGAGACGAGTCGGGGCTTATCACGGAGCCGGGCCAAGTCGGCGTTCTTCGGCTAGTGCCAGGCGATTGTTTTTTCTTCGATGGCGATGACATCGAGTCAGTGGCGGCAGTTCCATGCGCTGATCAGCATGAGGCGGAGGTATTTTCTGTTTTTGACTTGGGAGATGGCGACTGGCCCGGAGCCAACGCTGTAGAACAAGTTGCCATCAACAGCTGTTTGGCTCGTTTCCGTCCCGCTACCGGAATCGACTTTGATCCGACCCAGCTTGGTGTAACAGGACTCGCTCCTAGCGAATCATCTTGGAGCGATGACCGGACCGTGATTTGCGTATTAACTGCACAAAACTCAGGGCTCCTCAGCGGTCGCTTGAGCCGCTAACCGGCGCTCAGGGGTCATTAGGTTCGATAACCCAAACATCTTCCTCGAATTGTCTTTCGAGCTTTTTTTGTAGCTCTCCCAGAGTTCTGTCTTCTGGATCACGGACCAGAACCGCTTCTTTTGCAGCTTCAATTATTGCGTTATCGCGGCGGCCCATCGCCTTGCCAAATTCGGCGTTAGTCTTTGGTGCTTCACTGTTCACGATCGTTACTGCGCGCGCTGTTTGGAGCAGTTCCTTGAAGCGTCGTTGTGTGGCCTCCGGCCAGCGTTCTTCAACGCCTTCAAAAGCGAGAAACACTGAATATGGCACTGCTGCAGCAGACGCCGCCTCGGCAGCCAGAATTTCGACGCCGAGTCCTAATCCAGTCATGACCTCAACATCGGAATGCATCTTAAGTTTTGCTCTCAGAAGCTCAATCATTTGACGACGAACCTTGAGGGTAATTGCGTTCTCCCCATACCCGCCGAGTTCAGGAGGCCGATGTCCAAAGATGGCTATCCCGTGCCCTACGGAGAGCCTTTCGCCAGTATTTCCAGGCGATTCGTCGTTTGAAAGACCCCTAACGATCGAGTCTGTGTAGATACCACCAGATCGACTTGCTTGTTGAGCAGCTGCCGCAGTGGCCAGTTGATCAGCCGCCTCATTAAGTCGATGGCCAGCATGACCTTTCACCCATATAAATTCGACGTCACCGCGAGCGTTAACGAGCTCGATAAATGGCTCCCATAGGTCACGATTAGCTACTGCTTCTTTCTTGGAATTTAGCCATCCCCTTTTAATCCATCCTTTCCACCATCCTTGAACAAAGCAATTGACGACATAGGTGGAATCGCTATGAATGCGAAGGGGGCCTTCCACTGCCTGAACAGCTGCACTAGCTGCAGTCAATTCCATTCGCTGATTTGTAGTGTGGGATTCATACCCAGAGGACCAAAGGCCTTCGTCAACGACGAACGCCCAACCGCCCGGCCCCGGATTGCCAAGGCAAGCCCCGTCTGTATACACATCAGTGGTCATCGCCCTTATTGATACCTCAATGAGCCCACCCAGGCACGGAATAAGTTCAACCAGCTAAATGGGTAGAGCTAGAGTCGGGTTTCAGTAGATCGCAGAATTCAAAGTTCGGAAGGGTGACGACGTTAGCAACCATGAAATAAACCCAGGTAAAAAAGCGCCTACTCCGTTAGGTTTCACCGGCGACATAGCAGCGGACGATTTGTTGAATAGCAACTCATTGGCGTTGTTGATCGGGATGCTGCTTGATCAGCAGTTTCCTATTGAGCGAGCCTTTATTGCTCCCTTTCGGCTTCAGCAGCGACTCAAGCAAACACTCGAAGCGAAAACAATAGCTTCCCTTAGTTCCGATGCGATGCTCGAGATATTCACAGAAAAGCCTGCTCTGCACAGATTCCCGAAATCAATGGCGGAGCGCACGCACGCACTGTGCGTCTACATCACCAAATACTATGACGGAAATCCAGGGACAATTTGGAAGGGTATTTCCGACGCAGAGGCCCTAAAAAGTAGGCTGCTCGATCTCCCGGGCTTCGGTAATAAAAAAGTCGAAATTTTCATGGCGGTGCTTGCAAAACGTTTCGGGGTTGCTCCGGAGGGTTGGGAGAAAATCAGCGGCCAATATGCAGAGCCAGGGTTTCACTCGGTGGCGGACCTAGACTCCCCCGAGGCCCTAGCTCAGCTAAGAGCCTTGCGGGACAAGTCGCGAAAGGCGAAATAATGAACCAGGTTCCTCTGAAGCAAAGGACCTTTGAGGACTTCGCTGTTGGTGAATCTTTTACTTTGGGTAGCGTTCAAATGAAAGAGCAGGAAATGATTGGCTTCGCCACTCAATTCGACCCTCAACGATTTCATGTAGATCCTGCAGCTGCAGCAGACACAATGTACGGGGGCCTTATCGCGTCCGGGTGGCACACCGGGTCGCTGATGATGCGTTTGAGCGCTGAAGGGTTTCTTGGGGAATACTGCCTTGGAGCCGCTGGACTGTCCGAGCTGTCATGGCCCGCTCCAGTTCGAGTAGGGGATACCCTCACACTTCGCATTGAAATTCTGGGGAAGCGCGAGAGCGCCTCCAAGCCGAATCTAGGATTCATCGAGCTCAAAAATGAAATGCTGAACCAAAACGGTTATGTGGCGCTGCGAACGGTCGGCACCATGCTGATTGCAAGGCGAACACGCGATCTGCCCAGTTAACCTTCGATCGCTTGCTGTTCGAGCCAGCCCATTAGTACGGCGACGGCGCGCGGATCGTGTCGAATTCGATGATCGGCGCCGTTGACGAGTCTGAGCTCAGGGTTTGGGTGCAGACTTGCTAGCTGGCGGGCATCGTCAGGTGGAACTTGTCGATCGTTGGTGCCATGCAAAATAAGCATCGGTCGCGATCCGATCGACTCGACGAAGTCGATTGCGCGGTGTTTACGGAGTTGTTGTGACCATTGCTGCACAGAGTCTGGGTAGCTTTCATCTTTGACGACTCCTACATTGCGGCAATGCTGAAGGAAGCGACGTGGATCACTCGCCCAGTCGTCGAAATCAGCCCGCGGGGCCATGACGGCGATGCCACGGATTTCCGGATCTTGAGCTGCGGCCATTATCGCTAGCGAACCGCCGGTCGTGGAACCCACAAGCCATATTCTCTGGGATCCTTCATTTCTGAGGTGGGCGACCGATCTTCTTACATCGTTAAGCCAACCCTCCATAGAGAATTGGCCTTCGGATTGGCCGCACCCGCGGAGACTGACCGCGAGGACAAGCCAACCCTGCTCTTCAGCTAAGCGTTCGGCAAACTGTTCGTACGAGCGACTAGGAATGCCGGGTCTCTGCTTGGAGGGAAATCCGTGACATAGCAACAGCGCCGGGGCGTTCGCGGCTGTGCGGTCGGGTTGCACGAAGAATGCTTCTAGGTGGGGCTCGCCTCCAACTCGTGTCTCGGTGGTCGTAACTGGCAAGGGCCGCCTACTATTGTCGCCGGCAACAGGCGGCAAGCCTGTAGCCGCGATTTCGAGCTTCACTTAGCTCATCGGGACCAAACGTTGCGTACATTTTTGCTTCGCAAAGATCTTTTACCGCAGCTTCGATGATCGAGCCAGAAGTTTCTAGGTCGTAGACGCGCTGATTGCGTTTATCCCCAACAAATCGATGACCTTCGAGTTCTTTAGGTGCTTCCATAGAATCTATTGTGCCTCAACCTTGTGTTTGGGTAGTGCCCAGCGCTCCTATCCCCTTGAGATAACGGAGATGAGCTGCCGCGATTGCCTCCACTGTGGGAAGCGTCACTTCTATTTTGGAGGCGCGTGCCTCTCGATAAAGGTTTTGAGTCGCTTGGCTAGGATCACTAAAGCCACGCTCTTGATCATCTGACGATTTGAATTGAAGCTCATTTAGATGCAGCCGGAGAAGTGACCTAAGTGTTTCAGGGTCAGTCTTAGCGGCCTCATCGAATGGGAGTTCACTTTCTACAAAGGAAGCCGCTTCATCAAGGCGCCAAACGGGCTGTCGCGGTTGACGGCTAAGTCTCCTAGTCTCTCTTCCAATAAGTCCGGACGCGACCACAAAGCCAATGATCAACGAAGCACCGATGACGAGTCCTAGCATTTACTTTGATAGCCGAGGATTTGACGTTGGTATTACAGGCCGATTCGTTGAGCTAGAAGCTCGCGATGGTATGCGGGATCGCCAAACATCAACTCTGAGCTCTTCGCACGCTTAAAATAAAGGTGCGCTGGGTGTTCCCATGTGAACCCAATTCCGCCGTGGATTTGAATATTTTCGGCCGCACAGTGGAAATAAGCTTCCGAGCAATATGCCTTGGCAAGCGAAGCAACTGAGGGCAGTTCGTCGTTCATTTCTGACGCGCACCAAGCTGCGTAGTAGGCAGCGGACTTAGCTGATTCGACCTCGAGTAACATGTCCGCACACTTATGTTTGATCGCTTGAAACGAGCCGATTGGTCGACCGAATTGGACTCTGTCTTTGGCATATTGCACGGCCATATCCATTACAAACTGGGCCCCGCCTACCTGTTCATTGGCAAGAGCGACCGCTGCTAGATCCAAGATTTGCGATACGTATTCAAAATCGTTGGTGTCGCAAAGGTGACTTGCAGGAGAATTGTCAAACGTTATGCGAGCTTGTTTGCGAGTTTGGTCCATTGTGGACAGGTTTTCACGGGTTAAGCCCGATGCATCACCTTCAACTGTGAAGAGGTGTATTCCGCCTTCCGCACGTGCGGCGACCACGAATAGGTTCGCCGTTCCACCGTCGGTAACAAACATTTTCTCACCCGTGATTGTCGAGCCATCTGCTGTACCGCTGGCTTCAACAGTTACACCTTCGGCATCCCAACGACCATTCGCTTCCGCAAGAGCCAATGTTGCGATCGTGCTGCCGTCTGCGATGCCTGGCAGCAATGCCGACTTCGCTTGCTCGTTCCCTGAGTGAATGATTGCGTTACCAGCAAGTACTACTGTGCTGAAAAACGGCGCGCAAAGCAGGCTGCGACCCATTTCTTCAAGCGCAATGCCCAATTCGACATACCCGAACCCTTGGCCTCCGTACTCTTCGGGAATAATCATGCTTTGGAGGCCGAGTTGCTCGGCCATTTGGCTCCAAACGGCGGCGTCAAATCCGTCTTCAGTTTCCATTAGTTCTCGCACAGTCGCTTCCGCAGATTTTTCCTCCATAAAGGAACGGATGAAACTGCGGAGTTCTTCTTGTTCTTCTGTGAAAGCAAAGTTCACTTTTTAAACCTCTTCAATTCGGGTAACGCCCTTGTTATAGCCGATCATCAACACAAACACCAATCAATATGTGTACGCTGGTGTACACATATTTGGAAAGTGGGCCGTTGACTATCTCCTCCGGTAACGAACAAGTCGGAAGCAGAGAACTGCGCTCGAGCCTTGCTGAGTACCTCAGATCAGCGGCAGCTGGCCATACGATTGTGGTCACTGTTGACGGCTCCCCCATGGCGCAGCTGGGTCCCATTGGTCAGAGCGAGCCCGGTCTATCAATTGCGACGCTAATTGCTGCGGGGTTACTCGAACCGCCGTCTCGTTTCGACAGACAACCATCCGAAGCGACTTTCGATCTTCCGGCCGGTCTTTCGAGTGAGCGCGCCCTGCGTGAGATTCGAGGACGATAGTGACAATTGCTTTGGACACTTCGGCTTTATTGAAACGCTATGTATCGGAACCCGAGCAAGAATTGGTGAACACTTATCTCCGAAGAGACAAAGAGTGGTGCGCGTCGGCCTTAACGAGAACGGAAGTACATCTCGCATTGCACAGGATCGCTTCTGGCCCCGTTGAACAGCAGCAATTGTGGTCCACATTTCGAAGCGATTGGGAACGCATTGCTGTGGTGCCGGTAGACCAGCGGTGTCTGGCTCGAGCGGTGGAATTGGGAGCCGCCTACCAGTTAGCCACGATAGACGCGATTCACCTAGCTTCCGCAGACCGGCTGCCAAAGCCCCTGACCTACCTAACTTTTGACAGTCACCAGATTCCAGCTGCCCTCGATTTGGGTTTCGAGGTGGCCTCGTCTCAGGGAGCCTAGGGTTGCGCCCCCGATAGTTACTATTCCTCGTCTTCGCCAATTGACGACTGAAGATAACGTTCGATTCCAATATCTTCAATCATGGAAAGCTGAGTTTCGATCCAGTCGAGGTGG
>DKNM01000070.1 GCA_002470695.1 Candidatus Neomicrothrix sp. UBA7388 | reverse complement strand
AGCCGCGCTATTAACCAAATGGCCGGAGCACTCGACGATATGACCATCAACACATCGCCTCTTCGACAAGAAGTGCATCATGTGCCCGCACCTAGGGAACTTGAAGTCGATCAAAGGGGAGTAACCATTGCCGATGATGACAACGGCATTTACGTTAGGCCTGATGTCGGCAAAAATATTTTGGTTGGAAGTACAGAACCAGATTGCGACCCTCTTGTTTGGGTTGACGCCGATCACGAAAGCGAGATCGATCCGGCTCAATGGGAAGCGCAGGTTTTGCGACTCAATCGGCGTATCCCAGCGGTAGGTGTCCCTCATCGCAAGAAAGGGGTAGTCGGTGTATACGACGTTTCAGATGACTGGATTCCCATATATGACCGAACATGTATAAACGGCTTCTACGTTGCGATAGGAACGAGTGGAAATCAGTTTAAGAATGCGGCAGTAGCTGGATTTTGCATGTCAGAGCTAGTCGAAGCAGTCGAAGGTGGTCTCGATCACGATTCCGAGCCGCTCGTTGTTACCGGTCCTCACACGTCGTTACAAATCGATATGGGTAACTTCCGTCGAACTCGCCAAATTAATCCTGATTCTTCAATGTCTGTTCATGGCTGAGCTCTGTAAAAGTTAACGCCATGCAAAAACGGGTTGCTCCAATTCGTCCACCCGAACCTCATTGCCCTCGTATGCCACCGCCCGAAATTGGTAAAGAATTGCACCCGTCGGTGCATGAATAAGGTCCCCCCCGACGGGCAATTGCACCACGGGGCGGTCGCTTTCGGGGATTCTGATGAAACGAGGCGAATCTGGTCGAGATAATTCACGAATAGAAATCCGATGAATCGAAGCAACTTCATCTGGGTTCGCTTCAGGCTCGAGGCCATTGCCGACCCAGAAAACAAAGGGACTGATCACGTACCCAGACCGAGTCGGATAGTCATCTAAACGACCCAAAAGATTGTCCGGCGTCAACTCCAAGCCGACTTCTTCACTTACCTCCCGTATGGCGGCCTCCAGAGCTGACTCATTTCCGTCCACTCGGCCACCGGGTAGCGCCCACTGACCTGGATGGTCCTTCAGCTTGGATGTCCTGCGAGTCAGGAGGACCGCAGCGCCTCCAGCGGTGCCTTCAACGGTGCCCGAAAGGTCGGAGTCAGATGGCACCCCGGGAATCCCTGCCAATAAACGCTTCCGTTCCTCGGGAGTCGCTGTGTCTGTCAACGGGTCATGCCCATGAGCTGCAGCATCGCTATTGAGGACGATCACCGAAACCGAAGCTCGGATTAATTCACTGTCGTCGCTTTCTCGCAAACGATGCTTCCCTAAATTGCTAGAGAGGCGAAGTCTCAAGTCGGCGTCAAATTGAACGTCCTTACTCATGTGACCTTCCATTCTCTTCGCTGCATAGACCGGGCAGCCTTCAGGGTAGATGCGAAAAGAGACTCCCTGCATCGCGAGATTGGTATTACGGGTCTAAAGGCAATACCGAGAGCGGGTTCGATCAAAGCCTAAAAGTCGCAAAAAATGAGCGAACGCACATCTACTCGCAGCCCAGCGTTTCCGTAAAACGACAAAAGGCCGCCTCCCTAGTTAGGCAGCCTTCTGTCTAGCTGGGACCGACTTCGCCTGCACCTGCGCACTCGAGGGGGTCGGCATGCTAGGTCCAGGACAAACCAGTCCCTTCCACCGATCGCCTTTGACCAGCAACGAAATTATTATTGACATTCATTTCAGGCGTGTACGAGAACTATGAACGATTTGTAAATTCGCCGGATCCCGCGAGTGCGAAGTGCTGGACAACGAATTACCTGGAAACCACATCACTCGATTTAGCTCGCTACGATTCATGTAAGCCTTATCGCAAAGGACATCTGAGGATATGAAAGTCGATCAGCTTGAAGGTGTCACGTTTGGTTCGGTAGTGACCGATGTGAGCCTAGAGAGCCTTAGCGCTTCGGAATGGAACGAACTTTACGAATTGTGGATCGACCGAGCTTTGCTTATTTTCCCCCAAGCGCATCTAACGGCAGAGGGACAGGATGACTTCGCTCAACGATTCGGAACACTTGAGTTCTCTCGCGCCCCAATTTCCAATATTGGTAAAGACGGCAAAGTGCACTACGAAAATAGTGACGAAGTCGTCAAGTCGCTTCGCGGTAACGAAGGCTGGCACCACGACAGCACCTACATGCCTCTGCAGGCCAAGGGCGCTGTTTTTAGCGCGGAAATAATTCCATCCAGTGGAGCTGCCACAGGGTGGGCTGATATGCGGGCTGCATATGAGGACCTAGACGATGAGGCGCGAGCGCATGTTTCTACCCTGCGCGCGTATCACTCTCTTTATTACAGCCAAGGCAGATCTGGCTATCTCCCCGATAAAAAAAACGATGACGGAACCTATGGCTTGTACGGATATCACAATATGGAAGTATCTCTGCGCCCCTTAGTAAAGGTTCACCCCGTTACTGGCAAGCCCAACCTGATAATCGGTCGTCACGCTCATGACATAGTCGGGATGGAAAAAGACCACTCACAAAAATTTCTCGACGAACTTAACGACTGGGCATGTCAACCTCCACGCACCTATCATCACGATTGGGAAGTAGGAGACGCCGTTGTGTGGGATAACAGACGACTACAGCATCGAGGGACACCATTCGACATGACAGAGCCACGCCGAATGTGGCATACGCGCATAGCGGGTGACCCCTCAAGCGAGTTGGCAATAAATCATCAAATCGACGCTATTCCGTCAGATAATGTTGAGAGACACCCAACGGGCACATGGGCTTGTTAGACCAGATCCGTGCTGACCTCACGGATGCGATGAAAGCGAAAGATAAAACTGTCGTCTCGACGCTTCGCTCGATAGTCGCTGCTGTACAAGAGGCAGAAGTAGCAGGCTCGTCCGCAGCGAAGCTAGATGACACGCAAGTCGAAAAGATCATCGCCAGTCAGGCCAAACGTCGCATCGAAGCAGCAGAAGCTTTCGCAGGCGGGGGAAGAGAAGAAAAAGCAGCGGATGAACGAGCTGAACTTGAGATTCTTGAGCGTTACCTCCCCGAACAACTGAGTGAAGATGAGCTGAAGGCGCTGGTAATCGGTGCGCTTGCTGAGGGAGGCTTCACGACTATGGCAGATATGGGACAAGCCATGAAAGCAGTAAACATCGTTGTAGCTGGTCGCGCTGAGGGGCGCGTAGTCGCTGACCTTGTGAAGTCTCAACTCTCGTGAACGCTGCTAAACGGCAAATAGCTCTCGTAGGGTTTTTACAAGCTCAGAACTGCACAACCATTCCGGCAGCTTGGCGCCACCCCGACGCTAGACATGACGTGACCAGCGTTGGCTTCTATCAGCACATAGCAAAGGTCCTTGAACGAGGATTATTCGATCTTGGATTCTTCGACGATCGCTTAGCGATGCCCGACATGTTCGGCGGTGATCACAAACACACAGTTGAGAATGGAATCCGTTGCGTAAAGCTTGACGCTGTTACGGTGCTGACAACCATGGGAATGGCAACCACAAAATTGGGACTTGGCGCCACATACTCAACAACTTATTTCCCGCCATTTCACATAGCGCGCGTATTCTCCACCCTGGATCACATGACTGGTGGCCGGGCAGCATGGAACGTGGTTACTTCAGTAAACGACAATGAAGCAAAAAACATGGGCCTTTCCCAGGCGCCCGATCATGACACCCGCTACGACCAAGCAGATGAGTTTATGGAGATCGTCCACGGCCACTGGGACACTTGGGAAGAAGATGCGATAGTCGCTGATCGAGACTCAGGGCTTTACGCCCACGGAGACAAGGTCCATCGGCTAGACCACGAGGGAAGTCACTACCGTTCGAGAGGCCCCTTCACAGTACCTAGGACGCCCCAAGGGCACCCTGTTGTTATTCAAGCCGGACAAAGCGGCCGAGGTATCGAATTCGCCGCTCGTTGGGGGGAACTTCTGTTCATGGCTAATCCCGATATTGGCCGTGCGAAAGAAAACTACGTCAAGGTTAAAGAAGTAATTGGAGCTGCTGGACGTGACCCCGAGCAGGTCAAGATTGCTAATCTCACCTTTCCTGTAGTCGGGCGAACTATGGCGGAGGCGGAAGATAGAAGGGCAGCTTACGACGAGCTTCCTAATCTGATTGATGATCTTTCCCTGCTCTCCGAAGGTTTGAATTTTGATTTCTCTGATAAGGCGCTTGACGAACCTCTTTCAGCTGAAGATGTGGAAGCAATGACCGGCATCCAAGGCATCCGCAACCAAGTGATAGAGGTCACAGGCAAACAAACCCCCACACTGCGCGATTTCGTTGAAGTATCAGGGAGAGGGCGACTTGCTCACCCCGTTGTCGGGGGACCTGTAGAGTTGGCGGACTATTTCGAAGAGTGGTTCACAACCCCTGCGTGTGATGGGTTCGTTATTGCTGGAACTCACATGCCAGGAGCATTTGAAGATTTCGTTGACCTCGTCGTTCCCGAATTGCAGCGCAGAGGTTTGTTCAGAACCGAATATTCAGGAAACACGCTGCGTGACCACCTTGGCCTTTCTCAACCCCAGCTAGGCAGTTGGAAACGGTAAATCAACAATCGCATTCGAGAAAAGCATCGACTATCTCCGAGCCTTGAGCGAGCCAAAGGTTCGGAAGCTTTGTTACCTCAGATAAAGCCCGCTCCAGAGTGGAGATTCGAAAAGGTTGACCGGATAGCCACGGACGCAGAGTCAGCATCAGATGGCGACCGGAGTTCTCTCCATCCCTATGAAGCTGCGTTGCTGCCGAAACGATTGTTTGCTCCCAACTCTGCAAGCTGGTTCGGCGGTGCCACAAAGCAAACTCGTCATCGGCCTCAAGGAATAACGGCAGCGAAACAAGGTTTCCGGAGGGAACCGTCATCTGATAAGGCTGCTCGTCATTCGGCCAGTCGCACAAATACTTGAGACCGGCAGCTGCCACCAGTGCTGGAGTTCGATCGGACTCGACGCCTTCTGGAGACAGCCAACCAACTGGACGTACACCCGATGCTTGCTCGACAGCGTCTAATGACTCTTCAATCACTTCACTCTCAGTTGTTGCATTTATTTTCGAAGTAATCAGTCTGCTTGCAGCGATGCCGTGTCCGATGAGTTCACACCTACGCTCGAGTAAATAGTCAACAAGCCACGGGTAGTTCAATGCTGTAAGAGAGTCGATGGCGACCGTAGCTGGAATTGCGTAACGCTCCAATAGGTCCAGCAGACGAAAAACGCCTACCCGATGACCATATTCTCTATGTGTTAGCTGCAGATAGTCAGGCGAGGGCAACTTTATTAGCCCCCCACTAGGATTTCGAAGACTGTAGGCAGCCTCTGGGGGTTGCCATTCGTAATGCTCCAGCAGAATGAGCGCCCCCAAGGCGAGCGCCTTTCCGTCTGGCCAACGAAGCGAAGGCCGCTCCGGAATTGGCGAGTAATGATAATGAGGGTGATCCATACCGTAGGAACGCTCAGCTGGCATCAGCTACACCTTTGATACGTTGTGCATGTTGAACGAAATCCTCGTAGTGGTTCTCGATGAAGTGGTCAGCGATTTCACAAGCCGTGGCCTGCCAAACCAGTTTGTGGCCGAGCAGATAATCCAAGATCTCCTCTAAGCCGGCAATCCGGTGGGGCATACCCATTAAGTAAGGGTGTAAGGCGAGGGCCATTACGCGACCCGACTCAGCACCTTCGGCATACAACGTATCGAACTGTGCCTTTACCATTGCTACAAAGTCAGCGGTGTCATGGTGCTGAAGAAACACTGGCACATCGTTTAATTCGATGCTGTAAGGCACCGAAATTAATTGACCTTGCTTGACGTTGATTGGAATTGGTTGATCGTCATGCAGCCAGTCCGCGTGGTACGTCAGTCCTGCCTCCGCCATAAGGTCAGGCGTTCGGACTGTGTTTGAAACAGCGGGCCCCAACATTCCGCGCAGCCGTTGGCCGGTATGTCGCTGAAGAGTTTCGATGCAGTCCGAATAAAATGCACGCTCCTCATCTTCTGTCAACGCGGAGAGATAGCGAGTGTTGTAGATCCCGTGACTCATGATTTCCCACCCGCGATCTGCCATTGCTTTACCGATGTCGGGGTAGTGCTCAAAGACTGCAAGATTTGTTGATGCCGTGCACCTGACCTGATGTTGATCTAGCGCTTCAAGCATGCGCCAGAAACCGACTCTGTTCCCGTAGTCACGGTGAGCGTAGCCCTGCACGTCTGGGTGAGGTGACCGTGGCCAAGGATTGCGTTGCGGATCCCTCGGAGGCAAATACTCGTAGTGTTCAACATTGGGAGCTATCCACAGTGCGACCCTCGCGTTGCCTGGCCAAGTAATTCGAGGCCGATCGACCATAGGTAAATAGTCGACTCGATGCGGTGGTAAAGACATATTAAGCACCGTAGTCAGAAAGACTGCCAAAGGGGGGCTATCGTCATGGAACGGTCTGCGATTGAATTGGGGGAAATTGGTGCTCGATCATTACCGTGTCTTGGATTTAACGGATGAACGTGGTCATTTGGCAGGATTTATTCTTGCTCAAATGGGAGCAGAGGTTATTGCAATTGAGCCTCCCTCGGGGTCCACAGCCAGGAGAATCGGGCCATTTGCGAACGACATTGACGACGGAGAGCATTCACTGACCTTTTGGTCTTACAACCGCGGCAAAAAGAGCGTGATCTTAGATCTTGAGACTGCAAACGGCAGGGAAAAACTAACGGAGTTGATACGCGGTGCGGACATTATGTTCGAATCCTTTGACCCGGGTGTCATGGAATCCATGGGCCTAGGCAAAAAAGAAGTTGAGGAGCTTAATCCCAAGTTAATCAACGTCTCCATCACAGCGTTTGGAAGCAATGGCCCTAAAGCCAACTGGCTATACAGCGATTTAACTATTCAAGCTTCCGCAGGCAACATGGTTCTTACAGGCGACGAAGACAGGTCGCCGTTACGAGCCGGAGGCACCCTGCCGCAGGCCTTTGGTAACGCAGCGTCGGAAGCAGCGGGGGCTGCTTTAATAGCTCTTTTTGAGCGGCAGACCACCTCTGGCTTAGGGCAGCACATCGACGTATCTGCGCAACATTCAATGAATCAATGTACACAATCGATGTCACTCGCAACGCCCCTAGGTGGGTCAGTTCCCACCCGCATAGCGGGAGGCGCATTATTGGAAGGGATTCGCATTCAATTGATGTGGCCTTGCCAAGATGGATACGCGTCGGTTTCGTTCTTGTTTGGTAACGCATTCGGACCCTTCACACAGAACTTAATGAACTGGGTTTTTGAAGAAGGCTTCTGCGATGAAGCTACGCGCGACAAAGACTGGTTCGAGTATGCGATGATGCTGCTCGACGGTCGTGAAGCGCCTGCCGAATACGAACGCGTTAAGGGCTTACTAGGCCAATTTTTCGCTACAAAGACTAAGGCTGAGTTGCTTGAAGCTGCAATGCAAAGACGTTTGTTGATCACCCCGATCACGACGACGGAGGAAGTCGTGAATAGCGAACAACTTGCTTTCCGTGGCTATTGGGAAACGGTTGAACACTTCGACGGAACAAATATCAACTACCCCGGTTCGTTTGCAAAATTTGGAGCGACGCCGCTGAAAAAACTTGGTGCACCTCCGCGGTTAGGCGAGCATACGGACGAAGTTCTCGAACAAAGTCAAAGAACTCCAGAGGTACCGATAAAAACGGTGAAAGTTTCAAAAGAGTTACCTCTCAAAGGCGTCAAAATTCTTGACTTGATGTGGGCAATGGCAGGACCTGCCGCGTCTCGCGTTTTGGCCGACTACGGCGCCGAAATCATTCGTGTGGAGTCGGGAAACAAAATTGATGCGGTGCGGACATTGCAGCCGTTTCCCAACGATGAAGCTGACCCCGATAAGTCGGGCATTTTTAATAACATGAACGCAGGCAAACAAGGACTAAGCCTCGATCTTTCGAAACCTGAAGCTATTGATGTCATCTGGGATTTAATTGAATGGGCTGACGTAGTACTCGAGTCATTTTCACCGAAGGCAATGTCGGCCTGGGGCATCGGTTACCCCCAGATTGCGGAGAAAAAACCAGACATAATAATGGCATCGAGTTGTTTGATGGGTCAGACCGGTCCCTTAGCAATGCTTGCAGGATTCGGAACAATGGCAGCGGCCATATCTGGCTTTTTCTACCCTGTTGGATGGACTGACCGAGCTCCGAGTGGCCCCTTCAGCGCGTACACCGACTACACGTCGCCCCGGTGGCTGGTTGCGTCAGTAATGGGCGCCCTCGAACATAAAAGAAGAACCGGAGAAGGCCAGTACATTGACCTATCACAGGCTGAAGCAGCGTTGCACTTGATGTCCCCGGCCCTGCTGGAATTTTCGATTAACGGCAACGTATGGGAGCGAGCGGGTAACCGCGACGATGTGTTCGCACCTCAAGGTGGCTATCCCACTTTGGGAGAAGATCGCTGGATAGCAATTTCTTGCGCAGATGACCATCAGTGGACAGCGTTAGCCGAGACAATGGAACGCGAGGAATTGGCGAGCCTTACAAAGGAAGAACGGCGTCGACGTCATGACGAACTTGATGCTCTGATTTCGGAATGGACCCAGAACTACAACGGAAACGAACTCATGGAACGTTTGCAGGCAAAGGGAGTAGCTGCTCACACCGTTCAAAACTCGCCCGAACTATTAACTGACCCGCAAATGGAGCATCGCGGTCTGTTTGCTCAAGTTATTCACGCTAGCCATGAACCCTTTTACGTCGACGGCCCACGATTCCAACTTTCAAGAACACCAGGAGAGGTAACTCACGCAGGGCCTGTTCTGGGAGAGCATACGTTCGAAATTTTGACCGAACATCTTGGCTACGACAGTGATCGAATAGCGGAACTGGCCATAGCTGAATTACTCGAATAACAAATCAATTGATTCGAATTAGGTGGACGCTGGCCTTGTCTACCAAGTGTCAACCATCGGTCGTTTCTTGCCAACGCGAGGAGAAGGGGACGGAGCCGCTCGAAGAGCCATCGAAATCCAGTTTCGTGTCTCGGCGGGGTCGATCACGTCATCTAATTCGAAAAATGTCGCCGTGCTAACTGCTTTGCCATTCTCGTACAGTTTTGCGACCATTTCTTCGTAGTACGCGATCCGTTCCTCGGGATCTTCTATCGCTTCCAACTCTTTGCGATACCCAAGCTTCACAAATCCCTCAAGTCCCATTCCGCCGAACTCTCCGGTCGGCCAAGAAACGCAGAATGTTGGTGCCTTAAAACTTCCGCCAGCCATGGCCTGTGCTCCAAGACCGTAACCTTTTCTCAGTACAACGGTCATAAAGGGAACTGTGATGCTGGCTGAGGTGACAAACATTCTCGTGGCATGCCTGACGGTTGCGTCGTACTCAGCTTGAGGCCCAACCATAATCCCTGGCGTATCACATAAGAAAACCAGTGGAATATCATGCGCGTCGCAGAGTTGCATGAACCGACTGCCCTTGTCTCCAACATCTGCATCTATAGCGCCGCCAAGGTGATGGTTGTTATTTGCGATAATCCCAACTGGCCGGCCCTCGACTCTCCCGAAAGCTGTAACGCATCCAGGTCCCCATCCTTTTCGAATCTCGAGAACTGAGCCGACGTCGCACATCGTTTCTATCACTTCGCGGACGTCGTAGGCGCGAAGCCTATTTTCGGGAATAGCGTGTCGAAGCAGGCGTTGATCATGTGCTTCCCAATCGGATATCGGCCCTTGGAAGTACGAGAGATATTGTTTAGCAACCTCCATCGCTTCCTCTTCGTCTTCGACAAGAATATCTATGACGCCATTAGAGAATTGAACATCAACGGGACCTACCTCTTCAGGCCGAAACACCCCTAGTCCACCACCTTCAATCATTGCTGGTCCGCCGATGCCAATGTTGGAGCCTTTGGTGGCAATAATGACGTCGCAGCAACCAAGAAGCACTGCATTGCCAGCAAAACAACGGCCGTTAGTCACCCCGACAAGCGGCACTAATCCAGATAATTTCGCAAAAAATGTGAATGCCCAGCAGTCCAGACCTGCCCCTCCTGCGGTATCGGTGTCGCCGGGTCTTCCGCCTCCACCCTCGGCCAGCAGCACAGTTGGCAGTTTGTTGTGTTCCGCTAGCTCAAAGAGTCGGTCTTTCTTTCGATGGTTCTGGAGACCCTGTGTGCCGGCAAGGACCATGTAGTCATATGACATCACCATTGTTTGAGCGGTGTCTTCATCAAAAAGAGCGCCGTTCACACTTCCTATCCCAGCGACCATCCCGTCACCTTGAGTGTTGTCGATGAGATCATCAAGTGACCTACGGCGTCGCTGTGCTGCAACCATTAGTGGGCCGTATTCTATGAAGCTGCCATCATCGACTAAGCGAGCAAGATTCTCGCGTGCGGTGCTATGGCCTCTTCCATGTCGCTTTTCGACAGCGGCAGGTTTCGCTTCATCCATTCCCTTGTAATGGCGATCAAATACTTCTTGAAGATCGGGTCGCACGTGATCTAAATCTATTTCAGACGCAACTTCTCCTCGCTGAATGTCAAGGTCAGCTTCTTCAATGAATAGAAGCGAATGACCTTCGTAAATTGTGTCCCCAACACCTACTCCTAATGAGCGAACGATTCCCGTCATGGTTGAGGCAATTACGTGCTCCATTTTCATGGCTTCCATGACCACTACAGGTTGACCCGCTGCGACTTCGTCCCCAGGCTTAACGTCAACTGAAATGATGGTGCCCTGTAACGGCGCCTCTAGCGGTTTGGTTCCGTCAGGGCCGATACTCGGGCTACTCGCATCCAAATCGATGCTCTCACTTTTAGTGCGTTGATCAATATCGCCATGCTGTAAGACAGCTAGAGGATCATTGCTGACTTGCGCACCCGCTAGAACTGAAGCGCTAGTCGCACCTACCTCATCTCCCGGGCTTACTGCCACTGAAATTTGATTAGCTGCATCCAGCAACTCGGAAGCGAATTCATTAATAAAGCTGGTCGTAATTTCGTTATTTTGTACCTCTGTTCGACTCAGCAGAGCGAGCAGGTACTCGATGTTGGTCCGAACGCCTTCGACCCTGAATTCAGTCAGCGCTCGTTTGGCACGTCGAATCGCATCTCCGAAACTGTTAGTTGGCGAATAAGCAATTACCTTCGCGATTAGCGAATCGAAATTCGGGTTGGTTGCATAGCCCTGGTAACCATAGGAGTCTGTTCTGATGCCTGGTCCGCTAGGGGTCTGATAAGTCGAAAAAGTTCCTCCTGCAGGACGCGCCATTCCCTCCTCATTCATTGTCTCGGTATTTACTCGGCACTGGACAGCGAACCCTCTAGGTTGAGGCACATCATCTTGCTCAAGGTTTAATTCGGCAAGAGTGGAACCTCCTGCAATCAAAATTTGGCTGCGAACTAGGTCGACGCCAGTGACTTCTTCGGTCACCGTGTGTTCGACCTGAAGACGGGCGTTGGTTTCGATAAAGGCGATCGTCGACGTATCTTCTGCGTCGACTAAGAACTCCCAAGTTCCTAGACCTCGATACTCGACCTCTGACGCCATACGGATAGCGGATTCAGTTAGCAACTCGCGAACTTCTGAGCTAATTGATGGAGAAGGAGCGACTTCAATAATTTTCTGGTTCTGTCTTTGGAGGGTGCATTCCCGTTCACTCAAGTGAGCAACTGACGAGCCATCGCCGATAATTTGGACCTCGAGATGGCGGGCCTTTTCAATTAATTGCTCCGCATAAACATCCCCTATGCCAAAAGAGCTAAGGGCCTCGCTTTGGCATCGCCCATATACGGCGGCTACATCGTCTCCCTTTAGCACTTTGCGCATGCCGCGTCCGCCGCCCCCAGCGACAGCTTTAATCATTATTGCGCCGTGCTCTTCGAGGAAGTCGGCTACCTCTTCAAGTGAGGCAGATCCGGACGTCGCTGGTACTAAGGGAACGTTGAGTCGTGAAGCAAGGTCGCGGGCCGCAAGCTTGTCGCCGAAGAGCGCAAGCTGCTGAGAAGTTGGTCCCACGAAATTCAGGCCAACCTCTTCCAATGCCCGAGCGAAGTCAGCGTTCTCGGCCAGGAAACCGTAACCAGGATGTACCGCATCGCAGCCGGTGGAAACTGCAATCTCCACGATTTGCCCAATATCTAGATATGCGCTGACCCCGCTGCCGTCTAAACCCTCAGAATAGTCTGTCGCCTGCGTATGCAGCGATAAGTGGTCGTCGCTGCTGAAAACCGAAACCGTTGGAATATCCAGATCACCGGCTGCACGCGCAACACGTATTGCTATTTCCCCCCGATTTGCAACAAGTAGTTTCTCAACAGGCATTTAGTCCCTCCTCGAAGCGAATTTCGCTAGCTAGTTCTACAACATTTCAATGGGCTCGTTCTTGCTTAGTTAGTTCCTAGCGGGGGCAAAATTACGGCTACTTGGCGGACAAGAGCGACATCGGAGCCATCGCAGTCTGTGAATACTGCATCAGTTGTGGACCAGGGCTTCCCTTTTCTAACTTCCAGGTCACCCCAGCGACCAGCGACCGACACGTCGCCTTTCGCCTCAAAAGTTTTCAAATGTTGGACACGTCCAGATGCGTGTATACCAGCCGGCATTCGGTATGAATGCCTGATTAACGGAGTCATCTGCCCCAACAGCCACGACGGATGCACCCTAGGACTGGCCCCTGAAATCCACATTGGGTCATCATCGTGAATGCGCTCACTCATCCATGCAAGGGCCTCCCGCTGTGCGAGAGGTACTGACATAGCTGGATAGTCCTGGTTCGTGGGAATTTGGTCGATATTAAGAAACGGCCGCTCTACAGCTTCCGGTTGTGGCGAACGTTGGCTTGGAAGCAAAAATTCGTCTCGCCACGGAGCATCACCCAGACCGCAATAGCCTTCAATAGTTATTCTCTCGTCGTTTACGGCAGTCTGCTTAATTAGGCCCACGCCAGGGTGGTGGTCGGAGGGAACTACTTGGGTGAGAAGTTCATCACCAACATAGACAGGTCGAGGCAGTCGAAACTCGCACCATCCGTGCGCAAGCCATTCTTCGCCCAACGAATCCAGAATTGCCGGAACCATCCAACCGTAGGTATGGATTCCCGCCACGATGCCCCCGGCGTATCCGTATTCTTTGGCTTTTTCATCGTGGATCGGATTCGCATCAGATACTTCGGGGGGATCGGCGACTGCAATTCGAGTACATCTGGCGGGATTAATTGTCATGGAAACGATTTTAGATTGCGATCAAATAGCGAATGCAATAGTTCCCAGTGACGCTCCGACGCTTGCTTGTTGTACATAGGGCGCTGAGGGAAAACAAACCCGTGGTACGTACCTTCGATCCATTCAGCATAGAAGTTGGTGTTTCCATGGTTTAGCGCTTCGAGCAGACGATCGTAGTGAGGGCGGTCGACCCAGTTGTCAAACTCCGCAGCGAGAATCAGTAGTTCTCCGGAGATATCGCCCGCCCGGCGGTGAGGCGAATCGTCGGCGTCCGTCGCAAGTAGCACTCCATGAATGGAAGCAGCAGCTTTGATTATTTCGGGGAATTCAGCTGCTAGCCATATTGCGAAAGGCCCGCTCATGCAGTAACCGGTAACGCCGACATTTCCGGGATCAGCATGGGGATCCTCGGACGCGTATCGAATTAGGGCCTTTGCGTCTGCAGCCACCATTGCGTTGCTCAGATTGCCCATTAGCTCTGCCATATATCTAGTGCTGACGGGGTCCTCGCGATGCACTGTGAATGACGGAACATCGCGGTAGTAAAGATTCGGCAACATCACGTAGTAGCCAGCAGCGGCGACACGTCTTGCCATATCATGGAGCTCCTCTCTTTTCCCTGGAGCGTCCATAAGGAAAAGAATCAAAGGATGAGGCTCATCTGTTTCCGGACGCACAATGAATGTGGACGCCGAACCCTCGCCAGTTTCAATAACTACATGTTCCTCAAACATCGGGTTACCCCTCCTCGTTCCAACCCATTGCACGCGACGCGTAAAGCGTGTCGGTGTATTCCTCCATTTGAGTGATTTCCCCGCCAGCACAGGAATAAACCCAGCAATATTGGTTGTCATAAGACGCACCCGTTGCTTTGGCCGTTGCAGTCAATCTCTGTTGAACGGCAGCAGTGTCGCCGTCAACAATCATTTGACGAATCTCGACTCCAAATGGTTTAGAAAGATCAAAAGTGTCTTTGATAGTTCGGCCACCCAGCTCGGCAGCAACTGCTTCCCTTCCTCTGACTATTCCTTTGGGATCGGAACCCCCCGTCCCGTTCTCTCCTGCGGTGACAGGTAATTGCCAAATCACGTCCTCGCTTAAACAGGCTTGGATTTCGGTACGATTTCCTTGGGTCAGTGCCTCGTAGTACCTACTAATTAATGCTCTTGTCTCTTCTGTTTCCATTGCTACAGTCCAGCATGTCTGACGTTTGCGTGCAGTCCTGTCTACGATCGGGTCATGAACGAACTTGAGTGGCAGCCCGAATACTTCTTTTACGAGAGCCCTCGACCCCACGTCGCGCGCATTACGATCAACCGCCCCGAAGTAAGAAATGCGATCAACACACCCGCCCACAAAGAGTGGAGTGACTTGCTGGATCACGCAGCAAACGACGATGACGTTTGGATTGTGGTCGTGACTGGTGTTGGCGATAAAGCGTTTTGTGCAGGTCGAGATCTAAAATATTTGTCGCAAATTCAACATTCGAGCGCAAGTGAGCAACAAGCGGATGCTGAACTTATGAGTCGAGTAACAAAACTGATCGAACGTTTTGATTACCCAAAACCACTAATTGCTCGAGTGAACGGCATCGCTTTGGGGGGCGGTTTTGAGGTTGCGATGGCCTGCGATCTAGTGGTAGCTGCAGATCACGTCCAATTTGGGCTACCGGAGCCGAGAAGAGGAATCTACGCCGGAGGAGGAGGTGTGCATCGGCTTCCGAGGCAGGTGCCCCTGAAGCTTGCTATGGAGTATTTGCTCACAGGGAGGTCAATGACGGCTGCGCGCGCCAGAGATATCGGAATTATCAACGATGTGGTTCCGTACCAAGAGTTAGACCAGAGAATTGACCAACTAATTGATGAGATCCTTCTAGGAGCTCCCTTGTCCATTCAAGCCACGAAGCAGGCTGCTATGCGGGGACTTGATCTGACCCTGGGAGAAGCGTTTTACGGCGAGTTTCCCGCAGTGCAAACAATGATGAGGAGTGAGGACTCTCGAGAAGGTCCAAAGGCTTTCGCGGAAAAAAGACTGCCGAATTGGAAAGGGCGGTGAGATCGGCGAGCTAGTTGTTGCGACCTTTCGTTTGTCCGATGACCAAGGAACCTAAAGCCACGAGAACCACGGCCATTCCGACGAACTGCAAAGCAATGAGCTCTTCGCCGAGAAACGCCCACGCCATAATGCTTGCGGTCACGGGAATCGCCAAGGTCAACGTTGATCCAAACCAAGCAGGAATTCGTGCGAGTGCCCAGTTCATCAGCATGTGAGAAGTAAATCCGGGGCCAAGGGACAACATGACAAGCCAAAACCAGGCGCTCGTCGAAGGCATGACAAATAATTCGCCGGAAAGCAGAGCGAACGGCGTAGCAAAAATTGCGCAAATTAGGGCTGTCGCGCCTGTGTATTGGGATGAGTCAATTTCTTGGGTGCTCAGTTTGGAGAAAACGAAATAGCCCGTCCATGCGATAACGGTCGCCACTGATAGTAAGTCTCCCTTCGGACTCCAACCAGGGACCCCAGTTGAGCCAAACATCACAATCGCTACGCCACTTAACGCAATTAGCGCCAAGAACCAGTCGTGACGTCTTGGACGTTCTCCAAAAAGTCGACCCACGATCAGCAACATAATTAAGGGCTGGCAGGAACCGATCACCGTGGCGTTTGCCACGGTTGTCAGGCGTAAAGCAGAGAAGAAGAGCAAAATGTCGGCCCCTAACGACAGCCCTCCCTTCAACGAGATCCGCAAAGATTCCTTGCGGAGAGGTGTGCCTCGCATCTTGAGAAACAGAAGCACGATGGTTGCATATATCCACATTCGCCAAAAAACGACGGCGAAGGGACCGAGCTCGCTTATGCCCTTTGCTATTACCCCGGAGGCTGCCCAACCCACCATTGCGATCGCGGCGGCAGGTATTCCACTTTTCTGGGAAGAAGCTAAGTCAGGCATGAAGTGACTCAGGTTTTCGTATAACGGTCGTAGAGCAAATTCGATTCCTTGGTCGCACTGCCATCTCTCTTCTATTCCGATCTGGAGTGCTTGGCTGCTTCACCGTAGGGCCGGATGTTCCCGAAAGAGATTGAGTGCTGAAGGGTCGTCAATAGCCTCAGTATTTTTCACTTCGCGACCATGGACTGCATCCCGCACTGCAAGCTCCACCAACTTGCCGCTTCTGGTCCGAGGAATTAAGGGCACTTGAGCGATGAGGGCTGGTACGTGCCGCGGGGTCGCTCCTTCCCTGATTTGCCGGCGTATTTTCGCTTCAATCGTCTCGTCGAGTTCGAGTCCGTCGCGTAATCGAACAAAGAGCACAACTCGCGTGTCTGACTCCCACTCTTGACCAATGACGATGCTCTCGAGAACCTCGTCTACTGCGTCGACTTGTCGATAAATCTCAGCAGTCCCTATCCGGATTCCACCCGGATTCAAAGTTGAGTCCGATCGCCCGGAAATTATCATGCCGCTATTTTCTGTCCACTCTGCGAAATCGCCGTGGTGCCAGACATCGGGAAACTTATCGAAATAGGCAGCATGATATTTTTTGCCATCGTCATCATCCCAAAACTTGAGAGGCATCGAAGGGAAGGAGTTGCAACAAACTAGTTCTCCTTGGGAGTTGTTGCCGAGGCGCCGGCCTGCGTCGTCAAAAATCGCGACGTCCATTCCTAGGGCGGGACGCTGGATCTCGCCGCGAAACACCGAACTTGTTGGATCTCCAATTACAAAGCAACCGCAGATATCGGTCCCTCCTGAAAAGGACGCTAAGTGAACATCTTCTTTTACTGATTCGTAAATCCAATCGAAGCCCTCAGGCGCGAGCGGCGAGCCTGTGGAAGCAATCGTCCTAACGCTTCCTAAATCGTGCGTTTCTTTGGGTCGGAGCTGCTCTTTCATGGCAGCTTCGATGAATTTCGCGCTTACCCCGAGCAATTGCGGTTCTAACTCTTCGGCGAGATCAAAGAGGCGGGAAGGCCCTGGAAAGAATGGCGATCCGTCATAGAGAACGAGCGATAGGCCACTAGCAAGACCAGCCACCAACCAGTTCCACATCATCCAACCGGTTGTTGTGAAATACATAAGACGCTCGCCAGGGCTCAAATTGCAATGTAGGAGATGCTCAGACCAATGCTTTAAGAGAACTCCTCCAGCGCGATGAACTATGCATTTGGGCTTGCCTGTGGTGCCTGATGAGTACAGAACGTAAACCGGCTGATCAAAGCCAAAAGTCTCGAACTCCAAAGCGCAAGGGGAGAAAGGGGCCAACCATTCTTGAAGCGAGATAGTTCCTGGAGTTGAAGATTGGGAAGCTCTGCCGGTGTATTCGACTAGGACGATCTTCCTCAAGGACGGCAATTTAGATGCGATCTGTTCAATCTTCTCGACTAAGTCGTGTTTAGTGCCCCCATAGAAATAGCTGTCGGTCGCAATTAGGACTTTCGGTTCTATCTGCCCGAATCGGTCAACAACCCCTGACGCGCCAAAGTCGGGACTAGTCGAAGAGTAAATTGCGCCGATGCTTGCAGCAGCTAAAAAAACGATTATGGCTTCTGGTCCGTTTGGAAGCAGAGTTGCAACGCGGTCTCCGCTCTGAACCCCCTCGGCTCGAAGGGCTTGTTGCACTTGGCTCACTGAGTTGCGAAGCTCAGCGAATGTAACCGAACGTTCAATGACGTTTTCTCCACGATAGAGAAGGGCCGTTTCATCACCTGACCGCTTTAAATAATTTTCTGCCAAATTGAGCGTGGCGTCTGGAAAAAACTTAGACGCGGGACCGATTCTGTCGTTGGAGTTGGTTCTTCCTAAGTCGCCAATACCGCCAGCAAAATCCCAGACAGCTCTCCAATAGTCCGCGCTCTGCTCTACCGACCATCGATGCAGGTGAGAATAAGAATTATTGGCCAGCGAAATACCGACCGATTCTGCGAACGCCCACATATTTGATGCTTCTCTTTGGCCAGCAGTTGGGGTCCATAGAGGCTTAGTCACGATTCCTCCCGACTAGGTAAGTCCACGTAAAGCTAGTCGTGAAAGTGATTCGAGCAGAAGAACATCGTCGAGGGGGTGTAGGGTCCACCCTATGAGGGCAATATGTGACGATCTTGATGCGGAGACCCAAGCACTAAGTGACGTGGTCGCCGGGTTGACTGAGGATGAATGGCGGCTGCCAACACCTGCCGCGGGCTGGGATACTCACGAGACAATTATTCATTTAGGAACTGCTGACGTAGCAGCGAGTATGGCCGTTCTCGACCCCGATGCTTTTTTGGCTTTAAAAGAAGACATGCTTAAGGGAGGAGGAAGCTTGCACAGCATTGGCGACGTCGATTTTCAAGCGATGAGCGGCCAGGAAGTCTGGGCTTGGTTTGCGAGTGAACGTACGCGAATGACAGAAGCTTTTCGCCCTCTGGGTCCGAAAGACCGCATTCCGTGGTTCGGGCCTGATATGAGTGCGCTCTCTTTTGCGACGGCGCGTCTAATGGAAACTTGGTCCCACAGCCACGACGTAGCAGATACTTTCGGTGCTCAATATCCGCAATCAGATCGACTTCGACACGTAGCCCACATTGGAGTAACTACTAGAGGCTGGAGTTACGTTAATAGGGGTATGGAGCCACCAGAAACGCCTGTAAGAGTTGAGTTAGCATCGCCAAGCGGCGAACTCTGGACCTGGGGCCCGAATGATTGCGAAGACGTCGTGATAGCCGACGCCTACGAATTTTGTTTAGTCGTCACTCAACGGCGACGTGCTCATGAAGCTGAAATAGAAGTTCGCGGCGACTTAGCTGCCGAGTGGATGGAACTAGCGCAAGCTTTTGCAGGTCCGGCAACGGATGCACCAGAAGGTCGCGTCGGCGGATAGTCGTTACCTAGCGATGTTGATAGTAGGACTTACGGGAGGCATGGGCGTTGGCAAGTCCACAGTCGCCCAACTCTTGAGTGAAAAAGGTGCCAAGGTTATCGATGTAGATGCCTTGGGCCGTCAAATCATTGAAGCGGGCGGAAGTGCCGTTAGCGATGTGATTAGGCGATTCGGGCCAGCGGTAGCGAGTGGCGACGGTGGCATAAACCGCGCTGCGTTAGCTGAGATTGTTTTTGGAGATGAAGAACAATTAACAGCCTTGGAGGAGATATCCCATCCGGCGATTAACGATCTCTTAGATCAAACGGTAGAGGAGATACAGAGCCGAGACAGCATTGTTGTCTACGACATGGCTGTCCTAGTCGAAAGTCGTCTGGGCTGCGATACGCAACACCCATATGAGGTGGTAGTCGTCGTCGAAGCTCCAATGTCTGACCGTCTTGAACGCCTAAAAAACCAAAGAGGAATTGCTGAGTCGGATGCGCTAGCGAGAATTGAGTTGCAGGCCTCGGATGAAGAGCGACGAGCTGTCGCACAGTTCATTATCGCCAACGGCGGAGATCTTGGTTCACTCGCTGACGCCACGATAGAACTTTGGGATCAGCTGGAATTACTGCTGGAATCCAAGAATTCTTAGCATGCCCAGGTCGTACCCGCCCTCTAGACACATTTTGCGACATCTCCGGCTTCGGCATTCGGTTGATGCATCAGGAAAGGTGAGCGCAACAATGCCGATCCTTCCCGACCTTCTAGATCAAGGTGGATGGCTTCGCATAGGAGCTATTGCAACACTGGTCGACTCAGTTGCTGGGCATCATGGAGTTTTGCAAGTACAACCCGATTGGGTGGCAACCTTAGAGTTGGGCACGATTATGAGAAGGAAAGCCGAAGGCGAACAAGTGGTCGCTCGATGCGAACCTTTGCGCGTCGGGCGCAACAACGTCGTCACCGAAACCTTCATCAGCGACGCGGAGGGAGAAGTTGCAAGAGCGACATGCACTTACGCTCGTTTACCTTCCCGCAGTGACAACCCCAGCGTAGGGACTGGCTTGGGAAGAACGATCGACTACTCGGAAAAAGATGAAGAATCGCCTCGCCTGCCGTTAGACAACTACCTGAAAATGACAACAGACCCAAGTGAGCCGATAATTGAGCTTCCTCATCACCATCGAATTCACAATTCTTTTGGCTCTATCCAAGGTGGCGCGGTAGCAGTCTTAGTCGATGCGATGTCAACGCACGCCGGTTCGATGGTGACGAAATTACCGATGAGGTGTGTGGAGATCGAAATCCACTATTTAGCTCAAGCGAAAGAAGGGCCCTTCAGGGTTGAAGGGGAGCCATTGAGGGTTGATGAAAGTTCGGTGACTAGTCGTATACGAATTTTGGATATCGGCAATGATGGCCGCCTTTTAGACGTAGCGACAGCGACTGCAAAAGTAATCGATTAGAAAGCAAGGGTTTTCGAATGGATCTAGGGCTGCAAGACAAGGTTGTATTGATATCTGGTTCCTATCGAGGTACCGGCGCGGCGACCGCAAAGGTCTTCTGTGATGAAGGGGCCGCAGTTGCAATTCACGGACACGACGAAGGCCAAGCTGACTCAACTGTGGAGTCGATTCGACGTAGAGGCGGCAACGCAATAGCGGTTCACGGTTCCCTGCAAGCTTCGGAGTCGGTTGAATCGATCTTCGCGCAAGTGGAAGAAGCGATAGGGACAGTTGATGTTCTCGTTAATAACTATGGATCTCCAGGGGACACAAGCTGGGCCGATCCAACAAACAAGTGGATCGAATCTTGGGATACCAACGTTCTCACCGGGGTAAGAATGACCCAGAGGGCTTTACCAGCAATGCGAGAACGAGGGTGGGGAAGAATTATTTTCCTCGGAACGGTGGGAACAGAACGACCCAACCGTAGAAATCCTGATTACTACTCTGCGAAGGCCGCTCTGCCGGTATTGGTTCGAAGCCTTGCTAAGGAGCTAAATGGTTCAGGAGTTACTTCAAATCTTGTGAGTCCGGGAATTATTGCAACAGACGAAGTACGCGAAATGCTCGAAAAGCGGGCTCGCCGTGAAGGCATCGAAGGTTGGGAGGAGATTCAGACATGGGCTTTAAAAAATGGAAGCCCTAATTTGACTGCTCGACTACCTTCACCTGACGACATAGGCAGATATGTGGCTTTTTTGGCAAGCGAAGCAGCGTGGCATATCACCGGAAGCGATTTCAAAGTTGATGGGGGAGCGCTAGATGCTTAGAGCTATGAGTCACACCTCGCCGATACATTGACAAGTTGTGATCTCGCTTCCCCAAATTTTTGGCTTTGATATCGACGGCACCCTTCTTCGCTCGGACGGCTCTTTGTCAAAGCGTGTGTGCGGCAGCATTCGAGCGGTAACCGAAAATGGATCAACCGTCGTGCTCTCGACCGGGCGCCCATGGAGTCAGGTGCGTCACATCGCTGACAAACTGGGTGTTGTCGAGTTCTCCGTTTGCCTTAATGGGGCGACCATCCACGCTTTTGACGGGTCCCTACTTCGGCAAAATTCGATGAACCAAGAACAGGCTTTGGCGGCTCTCGAGGTTGCTAGGAAGTTAATCCCTGGCGTAGCGCTTGGCGCCGATATGCCAGACGGCAGTCACATTTGGGAGACAGACTTCACTCACGATTTTCCAGCCGACTTCGATGTAGATGCTTTAGTCATTCCCGATGCTTCGCAATTTATTGCGGGCCCTGTGCTTACATGGCTTCTCGATTGTAAAAACATGCAGCCTTCGCTAGCTATCGAATTGTTAGATAAGTCGCTTCCGCCAGGCTTAGAAATTCGACCATCGGGTCTAGAGACTCCCGAAATTGCGGTGAAGGGGGTGTCAAAAGCGAGTGGCTTAGCCGCCGTGGCGGAGATGCAAGATATTCCTGCTTCAGCTGCTTGCGTATTTGGGGATGGTCTGAACGATTTAGCGATGTTTCAATGGGCCGGTGAATCAATAGCTATGGGGAACTCGCACCCACAAGTTCTTTCGCTTGCAAATCAGGTAGCCCCAACAAACGACGAAGATGGAGTTGCAATTGTGCTTGAAAGCCTCCTGGAACGCTTTAGCTAAACTGCCTCGAGGAACATCGCTGTCTGAGGGGCAAAGTAGATTCGCCAGGCCTGGAGAATTCCTCCGTTGGGTCCTGTGCGAAATCTCAAATGCTCGCCTTCCTGAATCGTGAATTCGATAGATGGACTCTGCAGCCACATGAGGCGTACCCTGAGATGGTGAGTTCCGGGAGCGACCTCTAGCGTTAATTCTTTCTCGTCCTTCACTTTTCCAACAGCGTCACCATCTATTCGCACTTGATAAGCGCGAACGGTGTCTCGATAATGGTGAATGCGTTCTACTGTTACATGAGCTATTTCAGCCAACTTGATTCCTGTTCGTGGTATCTCCCACTCAGAAGCTACCTTGGTTGATAGCTGTTCTCTAAAGGAAGTCGCCGGTAGCTTCTTAATGACAAGGTTTCCTGGGCGTGATTTCTAAATGAGGTTTTTGAATGAGCGAAGAGTTACGAATTGAATTGGACAAGTGGATAAGGGAGAACTGGGACCCTGAGGCGTCTGTGCAGGAATGGTGGCACCGACTTTCGTCCGCTGGTTTCTCCAATCCCGGACTGCCAGAGCCCTTCGGTAAGGGCTGGAGCCGATCCGAGACACGTGTGCTTGCGTCTGCGCTTCGAGAAAGTGGAGCCATAGGCTCTCCGGCGGGCTTAGGGATGATGCTCGCCGCCCCGACCATCCTTTCCCATGGCACGGACGAGCAGATAGCAAAGTATGTTCCTTCCATTCTCAATGGCACTGACTCCTGGTGTCAGCTTTTCTCAGAACCCGGAGCTGGAAGCGATTTGGCGGGATTGCAAACTAAAGCTGTCAGAGACGGCGATGAGTGGGTGATCACTGGACAAAAGGTTTGGACATCTGAAGGCCAGCACGCTGACTATGGAATGCTCATTGCGCGTACCGACCCAAATGCCGCAAAACATCGAGGCATCAGTTGGTTTGCTTTTCCGATGAATCAGGATGGGGTCGAAATTCGACCGCTTCGCGAAATGACTGGCCGGTCGCTTTTCAACGAGGTATTCATTGACGAAGCCCGAGTATCTCATGATGATCTAATTGGGGACTTGAATGAAGGATGGCGAGTTGCGAACACGACGCTGATGGTTGAACGTGCTGGCATTGGTGGAGGCCACGGGATGGCTTATGCGGCGGCCCACCCAGGAAGTATTGCCGGACATCTGGAAAGGCCATCGGGTTCTTTCGTGGGTAAAAGACTTGCGTTAGCTGCCGGCGGTGTGGGCCCTGGAACCTTTCAACTACTCAAAGATTTAGCGGAAGAACGCAACAAACTCGACGACGAGCGAATAAGGCAGGAACTGTCGCGACTCCACACGGAGCTTGAACTAATGCGGATGAACAGTCAACGAACGCGTGTTAAGAGCCAACAAACAGGTGGCGAAGGGAATCTCGCGAAAATTCTGATGACCTCAGCATTGCATAGGACTCGGGAGCTTGCGGGGGCAATTCTTGGTCCTGAGATGGCGCTTTGGGGAGATGACGCAGCGACGGGTGGGGTAATTCAAGAAATGGCCATTTTCTCTCCCGCTCCCTCGATCTATGGCGGAACTGACGAGGTTCAACGCAACATCATCGGAGAGAGAGTTCTAGGCCTTCCCAAGGAGCCTGGCCCAAATAGGGATACGCCTTTCTCCGAACTTTTACAAAACAAAACCGAATGGTAAGCGCGAGACTGTCGCTGTGGCTGACGAATTAAAAGTAAGTCTTACCTTCGACGTTGACACCATTGCGCTATGGATGGGTACCCAAGACTCAACAGCTTTCAGCAGGGGCGAATTTGGCGTTGTCGGAACTGAACGTATTCTCAAGCTCCTCAAGCAATACGAGATTTCAGGTACTTTCTTTGTGCCGGGCATAACGGCAACCACGTACCCGCAGCTAGTTGAATCCATAGCAAACCATGGCCACGAAGTAGCCCACCATGGTAACCATCATGAAAGTCCAGCTCGAATGGATCGGTCTCAAGAACTCGAAGCGCTTGAGGCGGGTGCGTCAATTTTAGAAGCGATAGCAGGCAGTCGACCCGTTGGCTGGCGTTCTCCTGGATGGTATGTCAGCGAACATTCGCTGGAGCTTCTCTTAGAAAACGGCTTTATATATGACTCGTCTCTCATGGGTCATGACATCGAGCCTTATTGGTGCCGGGTTGGAGATCGATGGGAAAAGGGAGGCGGAATTGAGTGGGGAGCGAAGGTGGATCTAGTTGAATTCCCAATCGCTTGGCACCTTGACGACTTTCCATGGTTCGAATACATCCCACCTCGGGGAGGCAATCTCACCGCCGCTTCTGCAGTTTTGGAGACTTGGTTGGGTGATCTGGACTGGGCTCTCCAAAATGGGGGAAGCGGCGTACTGACATACACAATGCACCCTCAGGTGATCGGACGAGGCCACCGCATGTTGATGCTCGAAAAATTGATCACCGAGGTAGCCAAGAGAGAAGTCGCCTTCGTGACGCTGGAGAAGGCCGCCTTGCAATGGCGCCAAGAGCAAACCAGCTAGTCGTCGTCTTTGGGGGGAATGATGAATAGGCCCTTGGCCGTAATGAGAGGCTCTGCCTTCTCACCGGAGTCTTGAGTAACTATTAGCGAAACTGTAATTTTCCTGCCGTCCCTTTCCTGTTCCCAAGCTCGGAACCAAACAGGAGTATCAACCGGAACCCCGCCCCGATAATCGACCTCCAAACGTGCGGTATATGCTGCCTCTCCCAGCACGATCATTAGGTATCCCATGGTGTCGTCAACTAGCGCGGACACTGCTCCACCATGCACTCTTCCTGGAGCACTTTCGAAAGCAGCTCCGAAAACAACGCGACCGATCACTTCGTCACCATCTCGTCTGATGAGAACCTCGGCCCCCATAGGGTTAGCTGGTCCGCTAAAAGTTCGGTCGCTGAAGGCAATCACCTCGCTCCCATCGGGAGGCCTAGGGTCGCTATAACGGCGTTTAAAATAATCCGACGGTCTTGGCACTGATTGAGATTGCTGCAATGAATCAGCGCTGGAGTTAGCCCACTCAGTAATCGAATTGAGCTGGTCCTCAGTGCCGCGATACCTAACAAAAATATTGCCGAGACGACGCAGTGCCGATGCGGCGCTGGACCTAGAAATGAACTGAGGGTCAGGATAAACAAAATGTTTACCTTCGTTGTGTTCGCCTTTAGACGATGTCATTTGAACCTAAACGGTCTTGTTGCATGTACGGGTAATCAATCAATCCGCCACCAGGATCTTCAGAGTCAAATGTCCAATATTGTCTAATTTCGGCGATATGGGACCCCTCAAATTGGTAGTGCTCGCTCCCACGAATTTGAAAATCCTGTCCGTTGTTTATTCCATCCATGCGCCACTCAATAGCGGCAGTCTCACCGCTCGATACCACCCTCTCAACGATCCAGCGCGCTCCCTCCCATTTGTCGCAAATTTGCGCCCAAAAATCACCGATTGCTTCGGCCGACATTATTGGCGGATGGTTTGTGTCGTAGATCACGGCATCTTCAGTAAAATGGCTAGCTACTTCGCTGCTTGAGCCGGAGCTGCATGCTGCGAAGTAAGAACGAATTCTGTCTTCGTTAGTTGTCATGCTTTGATTTTCTCAGACAGAAAGCCTCGCTGCATAAGCGTGAGTGGTGAAGCGTTGCTTATAGCGGCCCCCATCGTTGTCAATTAACTCTTGCACCCTGCTAAATAGCTCAATGCGAGATTCCTCTGGAAGCATCCGATGGTCTGATTGGGTCATAAGACTTTGAACATGTTCGTCACTGCTCATCACTTTTTCCCATGACTCCTCATAAGTGTGAACAGGCTCAAAAAGTCCGCTCAAGTCAAATTCATCCTTGGGGCTATCGGCTGCGATTGCCGCTTTCAATCCAGGCAAACGAATTTTTGAGGATCCAGCGTTAAGGCTGGGGGCAAGCTCGTCGTAAAGAGCATCCATTTCGGTATCGAACGATTGCTGCGTCTGCTCCGGTCGATTCCAAAAAACACACAACCACCCGTCGGGATTGAGTAGAGAAGCAACGCTTTCGAAACGTGTTTCAGGGTTCATCCAATGCCAAGACTGGCCGGCGTACACCAAGCTTGCCTGAGAAGGAATCGTTCGAAGCTCATCGAGTGGGAGCTGCTCAATAGAAAAAGTGTCTAGATCTCCGAGCTCGCGTAAGGCTACTCGAGCCATCATCGAATCAGGTTCGACCCCCAGCACCGTAAATCCACGCCTAAGAAACGGGGCAGACGATTTGCCGGTTCCACAGCCGATGTCTAGTAGGAGGTCATGCCCGTTTACTGACGAAGTTTCGATCATCCAATTGTAAAGACCGTCGGGATAGTCAGGCCTCACAGCGTGATAAAGCTCAGCGACTTCACCAAATACTTTGGATTGCGTTCTCTCGGTGTTCGATTCGCTCATCGGCTACTTAGTTGCTAGCCCAAGATAGCCAACGTCCATCCCGATTTTCGAGCTCAAGTTGTAAACCAAAACACTCGGAGAGGGAATCTTTAGTAAGAATCTCATCGATCGGGCCGCAAGCCATTGCCTCCCCATTCTTCAGGAGGAGGCCATGTGTGAACCCTGGAGGAATTTCATCCGTATGGTGCGTTACTAGGACCGTCGCTGGGGTAGACGCGTCGGCTGCGACGGTAGCTAATGTGCTTACAAGCTGCTCTCTTCCAGCCAGATCCAAGCCAGCAGTTGGCTCGTCAAGCAGCAGTAAACCTGGGTCGCCCATCAAAGTTCGGGCGAGCTGCACTCGTTGCTGTTCCCCTGATGACAAAGTGTGAAATTTTCGGTCTCTTAGCAAGTCGGCGCCAACTCGCTGGAGACACCCAAGCGCTGCGCTACGGTCCGCCTCGGTGTAGTCATGCCACCAAGTTTCGAGTGCTGCGAACCTGGCTGTCATAACAATATCGAAGGCACTGATGTCGGCTCGAAACTGATCACGTAGAGACGACGAAGCCAAACCAATCCGCCGTCGTAATTCTCGAATGTCGGTAGCGCCCCAAGTTTCACCAAGGACCCTTACCGTTCCCGAAGTGGGATAGCGGTAGAGCGACAAAATTTTAATCAGACTAGTTTTCCCACTTCCATTCGGGCCCAGAACAACCCATCTTTCGGTCGGATTAATCACCAAATCCAATGGCGCAAGGACGACCTTGTCCTCATACTTGACTGACACATTTGTGAGTTCGACTGTCGGGGAGTGGCTTTCCACAGGTCAAGCTTGCCAGATTGCTTCCATTAATCCGAAAGCTGATCTAAGGAATCATCGGAGTGGGAGGACCAAGTAGCAAACATTTCCGAATAACGGCCGCCTAGGTCCATTAGTTCTTGGTGGGAGCCGAGCTCGATGATCCCGCCCGCATCTACCACTGCTATCCGGTCTGCTTTCATGGCCGTCGCAAGTCGGTGAGCAATGAGGATGGCTGTGCGACCCTCGAGAAGTCCGTCAAGAACTCTCTCAACTTTGGCTTCCGAGTGAAGATCTAAACTTGAAGTGGCTTCGTCTAAAACCAGCACGCGTGGTCGCGATAAGAACGCTCTCGCAAGGGCTATTAGTTGGCGCTCACCTGCCGATAGCGAAACACCTCGCTCGTGCACCAGAGTATGAATCCCTTCAGCGAGTCCGCCAACAGTTTCTTCGAGGCCGACGTGCTTGATTGCGACAAGCACTTCTTCGTCAGTTGCGTCGGGTCGAGCAAAAGCAACGTTGTCTCGGATCGTTCCGTGGAAGAGAAATGGCTCTTGGGGAACTACACCTAATTGAGTCCGCAGCGAATCGAGTGTGACGGCTTTGAGGTCGTGCTCATCAATAAGAACCTTGCCGCGAATGGGGTCGTAAAAGCGACTAATTAACTTTGCGATGGTGCTCTTCCCAGCTCCTGTCGGACCGACAAAAGCGAAGGTTTCGCCTGGTTGGATCTCAAGGTTCAAATTAGTGAGTATCTCGGGCCCTTCGTTGTATTGGAAGTGCACGGAATCAAAGCGAATGCGACCTTCAATAGCCGGTAAGGGCAGGGCATCTGGGTTTTCGGGCACCGATGGTTGAGTACTTAATATCTGACTAATTTTGTGAAGACCCGATTGGCCTTGCTGGTAGGTGTTGTACAGCTGAACCATCTGCTGAATCGGCGCGAAAAAGGTGTTTACGAATAGGACGAACGCCGCTAACTCTCCGACCTGAAGAGAACCATCTAAAACCATCCACCCGCCAACTAGAAGAACGATTGCTTGTGCGGCGATGCCGATGCCCTCTGTGGCTGGACCGTAAATTGCTCCAGCCCTGGCGGTGTACAAGTTTGCATCGAGATATTTGCCGACAACATTGCGATGAAGTTCAGCGTTTTGACGTCGGCGATTGAGAGCGGCAATAACTCGCACGCCTGAAAGGTTTTCGGATAGGTCAGCGAGAACAGAAGCTATTTTGTCCCGGACACTTGCGTAGCCGCGCTCACTGACAGACCGAAACCAAAGTGTCATAACCACTAATGGGGGCAATACCAGTCCCAAAAGCAGGAGAGCTAAAACGGGATTGTAGGAGAACAGAACTACTGTGACGACTGAAACGGTAAGCCCTTGAATTACTAAATTAACGAAGCCTTCGTTTACCAAAAGTGTGAGCGCTTCTACGTCAGAAGTCATTCTGCTCAACAGAACTCCCGACTTCTCTGAGGTGTACCAATCCAGACCCATCCGCTGGTAGTGGCTGAATAGCTCCACCCGAACGTCATACATGATGTCTTCGCCTAGGCGTCCGTTCCACCGTTGCCGCCAGAAGCTTGTTAATGCATTGATGATGATCACTAAGGCAAACAAAAAAACAGCGAAATAAAGGGCGTCGCGGTTGCTTTGCATTACTCCGTTGTCGATACCTTGCTGGGTTAAAACGGGACCCAACAACGCGGTCACGGTTTCAATTGCTAGTAAGACTAAGCCCCACAGGGCTGCTCCCAAGCGGTTTTCGAACAGAGAACGGAGAGTGAGTCGGGTAGTCCGTTCAGCGATTCGTCGAAACGACAACACGGGTTCGGGGTGTTGTGGCTCGTTGGCCAAGATTCTAGATGCGCCTTGCTCCATCTCAGAAGGAACTCCGGCGAAAGGCAAACCTGCGCTCGCGCTGGATTGAGTGGCGCTAGGTCCCGCGAAGGCGCCGCCACCAGGGGCTCCCATCATGACCATGGTTCACCCGTCTCGGTCGAAGCTTCCAACGTCTCGATGTAGCGCGGTTCATTCAATAACAACTGGCGATGGGTGCCATCGGCAATGACTTTGCCCTTATCAATGAGTACGACTCTGTCAGCTAGAGCGATTGTTGATAGCCGGTGAGCTATGACGATAGTAGTTCTATCCTGTAAGAGACTTTTCAAAGCTTGGTGGATGGACTGTTCGATCTCAACATCAATTGCGCTAGTGGAATCGTCCAGCAAAATCACGCTAGGGCTTTGGAGAAATAGCCGTGCAAGCGAGATTCGTTGGCGTTGGCCCCCAGACAAGTCATAGCCGCGTTCCCCAACCACTGTGTCGTAGCCCGATTCGAGTTCCGATATAAAGCCGTGGGCCTGAGCAGCTTTTGCTGCCGCCTCCACCTCGCCTCTTGTGGCGTCAGGCTTACCATAAGAAATATTCTCAAAAATACTTGTCGAGAACAGAAAAGGCTCATCCGGCACCAGACTGATGGTGGAACGCAAGCTCCTTTGAGTTATTGCCGCAATCTCCTTATCGTCAAGCCTTACTTGGCCGGCTTGAGGTTCGTAGAACCGAAGAAGTAGCCGAGCAATAGTAGATTTTCCTGAACCGGTCTTGCCCACGATGGCCACTGTTTGACCAGCGGGTATGTCTAGCGAAAAGCCGTTTAGGACAACGGGCGCTTCTTCGTTACCCGGGTTTCCACCGACGGTTTCGGTCCCGTATGCGAATCTCACGTCCTTAAAAGACACAGCACCGTGCGCATCGAAAAGGTCTATAGCCCCGGGACGATCTTCTACGGCGGGGGGTTCGTCAAGAATTTCGAAAATACGTTCTGCTGAAGCTTTCGCACGCTGACCAAGAATTAGAAGCATTCCGATAAAACGAAATGGTGCCTGCAGCAGAAGAATGTAAAGGTTAAATGAAATGAGGTCCCCAACGCTTAGCGCTCCGTCAATCGTTTGAAGGCCACCGACGAGAAGCACAACAGCAAGAGCGATTCTGGGAAGATTTTCTATGAGAGGCGTATGAGATGCTCGCGTTCGATGCTGCACCATATTTGCCCAGCGGAGTCGCTGGGCTCCTTTTGCCAGAGTCTCTATCTGCTGTTGTTCGGAAGCGAATGCTTTAACCACACGTACGCCGTTCACCGACTCGTCGACGACAGTGGCAATTTCTGCTTGACGCGATTGGATAACCCAAGACAACGGGAACATTACTTTTCGCAAGCGCTGGCCGATTGCGAAAACTCCTGGAAGGGCGACCATCGTTATAGCTGTCAACGGAATGCTAATAGCGGCCATTAAACCGATTGCGATAATGAAACTCAGAAACTGCACAGCCATGATCGGCGCAAACGCCATAAACATTTGCACTGACCTGATATCAGAATTTGCCCGGCTGATTATTTGTCCGCTTTGCACCCGGTCGAAGAAAGAAAACGACAATTGTCCCAAGTGCTCAAAGAGCATGTTTCTTAATTGGTATTCAACCTTGAAAGCCATCCCGTAAAGTCCGTAGCGGTAGGCGAATGTAGCGGTTGCCCGAAGTGCTCCAAGCACGAGAAGAACTAGAACAAAACCCGTCAAGCCGCTTGTCTCGTCAATCAAAGATCTATCCACCGCTAAACCAACCACACGCGGAACAAGTATCTGAGCAACCATTGCGACAACTGCCGCCAAAACGGAGCACGCAATCCGCCAGCGGTGTGTCATGACGATTGGTTGAAGTCGTCTCAACCAACCGAGAGATTTATCCGAACGAATTCTCTCAGTGACTCGGGGGTAAGTGGAACTTTTCTGCACCGGTTCAAAAATGATGTTGTCCCCGGGCATCTGTCCGAGGCTACCTTGGCATTGGGCAGGTTCGGATTTACATTCGAAGATGGAGGTAAGAATCATCGACCCGGCGATTGGAATAGCAGCCGTAGTTACCTTGATAGCGCTAAACGGCATCTTCGTCGCAGGCGAGTTCTGTCTCGTTGCGATGGATGTAGAACGCGTCGAAATTATGGCCAACGAAGGGCATCGCAGAGCCCGCACGGTTCAAAAACTTTTGAGCCGTCTTAGCTTTCACTTGGGGGGAGCGCAGCTTGGTATAACCGTCACTTCCTTGTTACTTGGTTTTCTCGCTGAGGGAACGATCGGTGAGCTTCTGCGCTATTTACCTGGATTCACTGCGACTTCCGGCCCCGCTCAAGCTGGCATAGCGATTGCTATCGCAGCTGTCATACAAATGGTTTTCGGGGAGCTAGCACCAAAGAACATAGCAATCTCTCGGCCGTTAGGAACAGGGCTTTGGCTTGGTCCAATTTTGAGGGTGTACGGGGTTATCTCAGCACCAGTAACTGCTACCTTCAACGGCCTAGCCAATCGCCTCCTGCGCTTAGTTGGTATAGAGCCAGTCGAGGAACTTAGGTCCTTGAGATCCCTTGAAGACTTGGAACACCTTGTCAGAGCATCGAGCGCTAGAACTATTGGCGCCGATGAAGCTCTTCTAATTACGCGAACGCTTCGATTATCGAAGAAAGATGCGGCGGATGCGTTGACTCCACGAACTTCGATGGTGGGATTAAAACATTCAGCGACGATCGCAGACTTAGTCGAGGTCGCCGTAGAAAGTGGATATTCGAGATTTCCCGTTACCGGCCATGACACTGATGACATCGTGGGAATAGTTGAAGTGAAAGACGTTTTTGCGATGAGGGCGGAAGAACGTGAGCACAACCCGCTGTCGCAAATTCTCCGACCTGCCGTAATTGTTCCAGAACATCGAGAGCTTGATGGCGTCCTGCTTGATCTTGAAGTAGCCAAGAGTCGATTGGCTGTGGTGGTTGACGAGCACGGCGGAACAGCTGGACTTATAACGCGAGAAGACATCCTAGAAGAACTGGTAGGGGATATTTCTGATGAGTATGACGAGCCACTGCGGACTACCGGAGAGAAAAAAGATGGGCGTTACATCCTCGACGGACTCAAGTCGAGAGGAGACGTTGAAGACCTTATAGGTCTGCGTCTGCCTGAAGGACCATACGAGACAATCGCCGGGTTTCTCCTCGAACGATTCGGATCTATACCGCTTGTCGGGGATCGACTTGAGTGGGAGAGCTGGAGATTCGAAATCCTAAGGATGGACAACCTGCGTATTTCCGAAGTCGCCGTTGAGAACAAGGTCGACGTTCGCGATTCTTTAGCGGATCAAGGTGAAACGCAGTGACCGTTTTGGCGATATTGGTTGGCTCCCTTTTGGTTTTGTTAAACGGAGCTTTTGTCGCTCTGGAGTTTGGTCTCCTCGGCGCAATGAAATCGGCAATTGACTCCGAAGCGGCTTCTGGGAAAAAGTCCGCTAAGGCTGCTCAGCGCCTCCAAAGAGATGTTTTGAACGCTCTAGGGGGCGCTCAACTTGGCATCACCGTCTGCTCGCTCGTGCTAGGTCGACTGGCTGAGCCTGCCGTAGCGTCACTTCTCGAAAAAGCAATTCAACGATTCGTGGAACTAGATAAGACGCTGCTCCATTCGGTTAGCTTTGCGATTGCTCTCAGTTTTGTCGTTGTCGTTCACATGGTCCTCGGCGAGATGGTCCCCAAAAGTCTGGCAATTACTGGCCCCCAGCGGACTTTGCTGATTCTCGCCCGCCCTATGGCTGTATATCTAGCTTTGGCCGGCCCAATTATTCGGACACTTAACTACCTTGTTAACGGGTTATTGCGCGTGTTTCGTGTGGAGCCAGCTTCAGAACTTGATGAGGCGACGACTAGTGCCGAGTTGCTGCTCATGGTTGATGAATCCCACGATCAGGGTTTGATCGATCACGAGGAATACGCACTGATCGAAAGCGCTTTGACTTTTAGCGAAGCGGAAGTGACATCGGTGATGGCGCCTATGGAAGAGGTTGATGCAGTCCTCGTTGATTCACCGATTCACGAAATTGAAGCGCAGATCGTCCGTACTGGCCACACCCGCCTAGTTGTATACGGGCGAGACATTAACGATGTGCGAGGTTTCGTGCACAGTAAGGATCTGTTGCGGGTCGAACGCAAAGAAGAAATTTTACGGCCGGCCTTAATTCGTCCAATGTTAAGAGTAAATCAGAGCGCAAGACTTCCCGACGTTCTTGAACTCATGCGGAGATCTCAGATCCACTTGGCCTTGGTGACTTATGAGGGAGTCAACTTCGGAGTGCTCACGCTCGATGATGTAATGCGCGGCCTTGTCGGAACTCTGTTGGAAGACTAGTAGAGCAACCCTTCGTTTGTGGTTCCCTATGCGCCCATTGCGTGATATCCGCCGTCAACGTGAATTATTTCTCCAGTAGTCATTGGAAACCAATCGGACATCATTGCCAAGGTCGTACGCGCGACCGAATGCTGATCGTTGACGTCCCATCCCATGGGAGCTCTAGCCTGCCAAGCATCCTCAAAGTCGGAAAAGCCTGGTATGGACTTTGCCGCCATCGTCCTAATAGGACCAGCCGAAACTAGGTTCACCCGAATTCCGTCGGGTCCCAAACTCTTAGCCAGATACCTAGCAGTTGACTCGAAGGCCGATTTCGCTACACCCATCCAGTCGTAAACCGGCCAAGCAACTGAGGCATCAAAGGTTAACCCCACAACGTTGCCTTTTGCTTCTGCGAGTAGTGGTTGTAGACCTCCGGCCAGAGCTTTAAGGCTGTACGCCGACACGTGCAGCGCCACGCTAACGTCGTCCCAGTCGGCATTCAGGAAATTTCCGCCGAGACATGCTTCGGGAGCGAAGCCTATTGCATGTAAAACGCCATCCACCCGGCCCCAACGTTCACCGAGTTCGGTCGCTACTGCTTCTATCTCGGCCGGTTCCGTTACATCAAGCGGCAATACATCGCAGGGTTCAGGCAGCTTCTTGGCTGTGCGTTCTGTCAAACGCATCGCTCTTCCTGCGCCCGTCAAAACAACTTCTGCTCCTTCGAGCTGAGCTAATTTTGCTACCTCGAAAGCCAAGGAAGCGTCAGTCAACACCCCCGTGATAAGCAGTTTCTTCCCGTCCATCAAACCCATGACTGATGTCCTCCGTTTGGCATTTAACTAGCAATAGTTTGCCGTACTTCGCGTAACTCACCTAATGAAGTCACCGTATCTTGCCTTTGGACAGTACCGTGGCTCTTCATGCGGATAGGGATTGTTGGTGGAACAGGTCCGGCGGGCTCAGCTTTAGCGGCTCGACTGGCTGATGTTGGCTATGAGGTCGTTTTGGGCTCGAGGTCAAAATATCGTTCGATGGAAGTGGTAGACGGAATCTTGGCGCGATGGCCTGACAAAGAATTAGCTGTCACGCCATCGGACAACGTGGGTGCCGCTGAATGTGAGTTCGTCGTAATTGCTACTCCCTGGGATGCGGCCGCAATCACTGCGCGAAGCGTTGAAGACCATGTCCGCAACAAGGTCGTAGTTACCATGTCCAATGCGCTAGCTCGGGTTGATGACGAGTTTGTCCCGCTCATCCCGCCTCGAGGCTCGGTAGCAGCTTCCGTTCAAGCATCGCTACCGCGATCCAAAGTAGCGGCGACTCTTCAACATGTACCCGCTCAAGAGTTGGGCGACCTTCGACAGCCCTTGGATAGCGACATCCTCATTTGCAGCGACGATAAAGAAGCTACCGATCTCGTAGCAGAGGTAGTAGGAAAGATTCCCGGCACTAGAGCTCTCGATTGTGGCAACCTCTCAAATGCAACGGCGATCGAAGCGTTTACGGCGGTCCTTCTGCAACTCAATACCCGTTATAAAACTAGGGTCGCCCTAAAACTGGCTGGATTGGAATGAGTGAATGGAAGGCTAGTACGAGGATTAAGCGCCTTAGTCTTGAGGTGGTCGACGGGATTTCCTATAAATGGACTTTAAGGCGCTCAATGACTAGCGATCGACCAACGTAATGGACAAGTTGCAGCGTCTTTGGGCAAGTTGGAGGCGAGAGTACGTCAGCGGAGAGACAGGCGAGATCTCGAGCGCCTCTCAAGGCAACTGCGTTCTATGTTCGGTGCTTGAGATGAGACATTCTCAACCTGAGCAACTTGTGCACTGTGGTGAATCAGCTGCGGTGATTCTCAATGCCTACCCTTACAACACCGGGCATGTCATGGTTCTGCCGTACAGGCATGCCCCTGATTTCGAGACACTTGAGAGTGAGGAGCGTAATGAAATATTCGATCTTATTGCTCGCTCGATATCGGCCATCGAGCGGGCATATGAGCCCGATGGAGTAAATATGGGAGCCAACCTCGGTCGAGGAGCAGGCGCTGGAATTCCGGAGCATTTACATGTCCACGTTTTGCCAAGATGGAACAGCGACACAAATTTTATGACAACAGTAGGTGGATCAAGGGTCCTACCTGAATCTTTGGAGTCGACGCTTGAGCGTCTTAAGGAGCACTTTGAGTGAATTCGTGCCGACCAATTGCGGGAAGGTAGCGTACTTGTAATGGAAGATGGAGAAGTACGCGATGAGTTACCTGAAGACTTGGACAGAGGTTTCGTAGGCGCCTACAAGTTCCCAGATAACAAGCGACGACGAGTCACGGGCTTTTTGTATTTGCTCATCTCCGGGGTCGTCGGCTTTTGGGCCATTTCGTTATCGGGAACACCGGTTTTAGTAAACAGCGGTCTAAAGGTTGGTTGCTGCGTTCTTGCTCTTTTTGGCTTGTATAGCTTGGTTGCAGGGAAGCCATTTGGGTTAGATGAGAGTGCGGCTTTAGTTGCGGCAAACCAAGCGGTGGGCTTTCCGGTAGGACACGCCAGCGCCCAACTCGGTTGGAGAGGCCTTCTGAGCCGGCCGACATGGAGAATGCTTGTCTACTCGGCGGAGGATCCGCCGCTGAGTAGAGGGCTGGTTTTGGTTGATGGAATAGATGGCTCAATTGTTGAAATGTACGTCGAGGAAAATCCTGAAGACTGGATTCGAACGACGGGACTTCAGCCGGATGGCGAAGGCCCACCTGATGTTTGACGGCAACTTTCGGACCGGAGTCGATCGGATCGTTCGCCCCGTAGGAAGGGGTCTGGATCGGGTGGGCGTCAGCGCCAACGCTCTTACCTGTGTGGGGCTAGCAATGTCAGTGGCGTGTTGCATCCTGATCGGAAACGGCCGGTTGCAATTAGGGCTTGCGTTCTTAATCCTTACCGCAGTGCCTGATCTTTTGGATGGAGCAGTTGCATCTGCTGCCGGAACGAGTTCCAAACGCGGGGCTTTCTTTGATTCGACTGCAGATCGTGTTACAGATGGGCTCCTATTGTGCGGAGTGGCATGGCATTTGGCTGCAACTGAAGGAGGCACAATCATGGTGCTCCCGATGGCGGTGCTGTCGGTCTCCGCTCTCATCAGCTACGAAAGAGCGAAAGCAGAACTTCTCGGCTTTGATGCTAAGGGCGGACTCATGGAGCGGGCGGAACGAATGGTCGTCTTGGGATTCGGCCTATGTTTTGAGGCGTTACTAATCCCAGTTCTTTGGATCATGCTTGGATTGACTTCTCTTACAGCTGCCCAGAGGTTCTTCAAAGTTTGGCGACAAGCTAGCGACGAAGTCGTTAACCCTTAGGGTCGATCTTGCGAGCACAAGTCGCAACTGCGCTGTATAAAGCGGGGGCATTTGTCGCCCGCCGGCTTCCTCGTAGTGTGGCAACTAACGCTCCAAAGGTACTCGCATACCCATTAGCCCTCATAATGAAAAACAAGCGTCTCATGGTGCGAAGGCATATGAGACGTGCATTGGGTTCCACGGCCACCAAAGGTGTACTTCGAGTCGCTACCAGGAGGGCCTTCGAGTCTTACCTTCGGTACTGGATTGAGTCCTTCCGCCTACCTTCGCAAACTACGCATGAACTGTCTGATGGAATTCAGGTGCCTGATTACCGCCATGTGGAGGAGGGATTGCGTAAGGGCAAAGGTGTGATCCTGGCATTGCCTCACCTTGGTGGCTGGGAGTGGGCGGGATTTTGGATAGCGGCAGTGAAGAAGCTCCCGATAACCGTTGTTGTGGAACCGATAGAGCCACCCCAGCTTTTTGAATGGTTTGCGCGCTTTCGCCGAGAACTTGGAATGACGGTAGTACCTCTGGGTCCTGCAGCTGGGGCTGAAATCGCCGCGGCACTAAAGCGGAACGAGGTGGTTTGCCTGCTGTCGGATCGCGATATTTCAGGCGGCGGGGTCAAAGTCCCTTTTTTTGGGGAACTTACGACCCTCCCTGGAGGACCGGCTCTTATGGCCCTTCGGACAGGCGCCCCAATATTGCCCACGGCTGTCTATTTTGCGGCGGGTGAAAGCCATATAGGAGTTGTGAGGCCCCCCCTAGACGTTTCGAGAGTCGGCTCCGTAAGAGAAGACGTCAAGAGAATCACTGAAAATCTCGCCCAAGAACTGGAAGTGTTGATTTCCGCTGAGCCATCGCAATGGCACCTATTTCAACCCAATTGGCCATCAGACAGTAATCAGGGAACTCAATAACATGATTTGACCAATCATTTGCGAGTCGATCGCCTAGCGTGGTTTAACGTGCGAATAGGAATCGTCTCGCCATATAGCCTCAGCAGTCCGGGAGGAGTGCAGGTGCAAGTCTTGGCTTTAGCGAGGGCGCTCAACCAGATGGGGCACAAGGCCAGGGTTATGGGCCCCTGCGATGGTGCGCCACCTGAAAATGGAGTAACCCCACTTGGGGCAAGCATCCCCACATTTGCTAATGGTTCCGTAGCACCTATTGCACCTGATCTTGCTTGCACGCTCAGAACCATTCGGGCTCTTCGCGAAGAAGAGTTCGATGTGATTCACATTCACGAGCCCATTTGTCCGGGCCCCTGCCAAACGGCCCTTTTTCTTAGGAACGCGCCAATTGTGGGCACGTGGCATGCAGCTGGCGGAAGCAAGGCTTACATGACTCCCGGAGTTAAGTGGTTGGCAACGCGAATGAATATAAGAGCAGCTGTCTCTCAAGATGCGAGGGATATGGCGCATCAGGCACTCGGCGGCGAATACGAAGTTGTTTTCAACGGCATCGAGATCGACAAGTTTGTCTCAGCTACTGCGTATGAAACTGATCGTCCGACTATTGCCTACGTTGGGCGTCATGAACCTCGCAAAGGGCTTGAAACACTGCTCGAGGCGCTATCGCAAATGCCGTCCGATTTAACTCTTTGGGTTATGTCAGAAGGCCCGCAAACCCCTGAGTTGCAAAAGAAATACGAGGCGGAGTCGAGGATTGAATGGCTTGGAGCGATTAGCGAGGAGGAGAAGGTCGGACGCATTAAAGGAGCGGATGTTTTATGTGTGCCCTCATTACACGGTGAAAGCTTCGGAATTGTTCTCCTAGAAGCGATGGCTGCCGGCACGCCCGTGGTCGCCAGCGACTTACCTGGTTATCGAAATGTCGCCGTCACCGGAGACGAAGCATGCCTTGTGCCGCCAGGTGACGCTCAAGCATTAGCTGTTGGTCTTAATCAAGTGATTTCTGATCCCTCTTTTGCTCGAGAACTGGCGAGTAATGGTTTTCGAAGGGCAGAACAGTTTTCGATAGGTCGCCTTGCTGAGTTATACGTAGGACTTTACGAGCAAGCTATTGAAATCGAAGCGGCCGATCCGGATCGGGGAGGCTGGCGTGGTGAACTGGGTCGGATGGGTTGGCCATTTGCGTTGGCTTCGAAATCGCGCTCAGCGCAAAGGGAAGCAAGCAGCGGTTGATAGATAGGGCCCTAGAATAAGGCTGAGATTTCCGCCGCAAGTAGAGAAATGAAACCTTCATGGACAACCTGAGCGATAAAAATCAACAACGCGCGGGCAGGATGATGCTGCTATTCGCCTCACTCCTAGCCGCCCTCTCGATAGCGGTCTTGTTTCTTCTGGAGCTATGGATCGGAATTGTCAGCGCATCTGTTGTGGCGTTCCTGTTTTTACTTGTGTTTGCGGGATTGAGCGCTACTGCCGAGCGGCGCATCCTAAGCAGTCTTAGAGTTCGGGCGGTTCATAAAGATAAATACCCTCGACTTTCTAACTTGGTTGAGGGTCTATGTCTTGCAACCGGTGTATCGACCCCCGAGATATTGATAATTCCTAGCGAAACCCGAAACGTAGCGGCTATCGGTAGACATGCTCACCGTTCGGCGCTTGTGGTCACTACCGGCCTCCTTGAGTCGACAAGTCGGATCGGCCTAGAGGCAGCCCTAGCTAACCGGCTATCACAAATCGCATCAGGAAAATCCGCTCTAGCGACCGCCGCTTTAACGTCTTTTGGTATTCGCATCGGGGTTTCGACCCTTGGATTCAGTCCCTCTATTTTTGTGCCTAAAGCAGCAAAAGTTTCTACGGGCATGTTGGTGGGCGCAAGTGATGATTTCACGGTTGATGCCGCGGCTGCATCGGTGACCCGCTACCCACCAGGAATGATCGAAGCGCTTGAGTCGATGCGGTCAAATCACCACTTTTCGGAACCGTTTGGGATAGTGGACTCGCTTTGGTTGCTGCCTATTTCTCCCGAAACAATTCGACCGACAGCTGAAGCGCGAATCACAGCCCTTCGCGAGTTGTGATCTTTTAATGCGCCTAGGGCACTGTCTTCTATGTGTATTTGTGTTAGCGGTCTCGTCATGTGCGGCCGACCCAAGAGACGCATACGACGCCCGAGTAGCCCCAGAGTCGTCGGTGCCGGAAGCGGCCTCGGCACTGGCCGGAGAAGCAGCAGATTCTGTTAACAACGCTTCGGAGAAAATCGCTAACGATAATGAGAAGTCCCCTTCGACCACAATCAAAAAAACTGCGACCACCGAACCGAGAGAAGAGTTCTATATAGCTCCATATCGAGGAACAAAAGTTCCTTCGGACCTCGCGAACTCGCCGCGCCTGGCGTTGAAAGTTGATAACGCACCATCGGCATTACCTCAACAGGGTATTCAGTGGGCGGATATTGTCTTCGAGGAACTAGTCGAGGGTGGGCTGACAAGATTCTTAGCAATCTTTCACGCTCACATCCCGGAGTCTGTTGGGCCGATTCGTTCAGCTCGCTCGAGCGATGTTCCCTTGTTGGTGCCATTCGACGGTGCTCTTTTCGGCTCAAGCGGTTCAAACTCGGCTTTCCAAAAACTTTTGGAGACAATTGGAGTCCAGGATGCGGGTGCCTATCGAGCACCTGGGTATTACTTTCGCCGTCTAGACAGACCTGCGCCGAGTGATTTATGGGCTAAGTCAGAAAAGCTACTTGATGCAGCGAGCTCACATTCCTATCCCGCTCAACCCCTATGGGAATTTGATGTCTCTGACACGCCTCGGCTTCAAGGCTCGAACCAAGTGCAAGGTGTGGAAGTTAACTGGGGATCGAGCGATGTCAGCTTTCTTTGGGATGACGAAGTGTCAGCTTGGCGAAGGTTTCAAAATGGCGAACCTCACCTCGCACTAGATGAAAATGGTGAAAAAATCGCGATAGCGCCCGAAAACCTGATCATTCAATTCACCAAATATTCCTTGACGGAAGAAGTTGATGTCAATGGCGCCCGAATTCCTCTGGCAGAAGTCGCTGAAGGTTCCGGAGCGGCGTGGGTTTTGAGGAACGGCCAACTACTTGAAGCACGTTGGACGAAACCTAACATTACGGTTCACCCTCAGTTCGTGGATGGAACAGGGAAATCGATATCGATGGCGCCCGGGAGCACTTGGATACTTTTGGCCCCACGCGACAGCGCGCAGATTATCCAAGAGCAGGATTAGACGAACCTAAGCCTTTCTTCAGTCAACGGCTTAGACTGGCAGTATGGGACAGAACACAACTAGTTCAGACTCGCAGATAGGCACAGTTCGAGTGAAGCGCGGACTCGCAGACATGTTGCGGGGCGGCGTGATTATGGATGTCGTCACTCCAGACGAAGCGAAGATCGCTGAAGATGCAGGTGCCGTAGCAGTGATGGCACTGGAAAGAGTTCCCGCTGACATTCGCAGAGACGGCGGCGTCGCTCGCATGAGTGACCCCGCCATGATTGATGGCATACAACAGGCGGTAACGATTCCTGTTATGGCCAAAGCACGTATCGGCCATTTCGCTGAAGCGCAAGTACTTGAGTCTCTAGGCGTCGACTATGTCGACGAGTCGGAGGTCTTGACCCCCGCTGATGAAGCGCATCACATTGACAAATGGTCGTTCACGGTTCCCTTCGTTTGCGGAGCTACCAATTTGGGTGAGGCTCTAAGGCGTATCTCTGAAGGCGCATGCATGATCAGGTCTAAGGGCGAAGCGGGGACTGGCAATATTGTTGAAGCGGTGCGTCACTTGAGGTCAATATTGGGAGACATTCGCAAAATTACTCAAGCCGACCAAGCCGAGCTTTTCGATTGGGCTAAGAAATTACAGGCACCCATTGGCTTGATTCAAGAGGTAGCTGAGACTGGCTCGTTACCCGTTCCGATGTTCTGCGCCGGAGGAATAGCAACCCCGGCAGACGCTTCTCTGGTTATGCAACTGGGAGCGGAAGCAGTTTTCGTTGGCTCTGGAATCTTCAAGAGCGAAGACCCCGCTCCCAGAGCTAAGGCGATCGTTGAAGCGACCACACATTTCCAAGACCCAGCCATGATCGCCAAAGTGAGCAGTGGTTTAGGCGACGCTATGCCAGGGCTGGAGATAGGCGAGCTTGAAACTAAACTCTCCGAACGCGGTTGGTAGAAGAGCGCCTTGTCGCCACATGTAGGCATTTTGGCACTTCAAGGTGCTTTTCGGGAGCACTCAACAGCCTTGCGGAGCCTTGGCTGTCACGTGCGACTAGTGAAAACGCCCAACGACCTTAAGGGGCTCGAAGGCATCGTAATTCCAGGCGGCGAATCTACAACTATCTCTATGTTGCTGGAATCTAGTGAAACCTACGAGCCGCTGAGCAAGCTCCTTTCCGAAGGGATGCCGGTATTAGGAACCTGCGCCGGGATGATTCTCCTTGCGGACACCGTTTTAGATGGCCGTTCTGACCAGAAAAGCTTTGATCAAATAGAACTTACGGTCAGGCGGAACGGCTTCGGTCGTCAAATTGCCAGTTTCGAGCGAGATCTAATCGTCGAGGGTCTTGAAGAGCCATTTCCCGGAGTCTTTATTCGCGCACCGCTCGCCGAACGCGTTGGCCCTAATGTGCAAGTTCTTTCAACCATTGAGTCTCCCGACGGTGAGGGGACTCCTGTTCTATGTCGACAAAGAAACGTGCTTGTCTCGAGCTTCCATCCGGAACTTACTAACGACACAAGAATTCATCGAATCTTTGTCGACAGTATTATTTGATAAAACTTGCGTCACCTGAGCTGCTACTTAGCGCGCTTTGTCGCCTAAGAGTGGCAGAATGTGACCCGGAGGTACAGCGGTGTCCGGTCATTCCAAGTGGGCGACAATCAAGCACAAGAAAGGCGCCGCTGATAAAGCGCGCGGAAAGCTGTTTGCAAAATTGATTCGCCAGGTCGAGGTAGCTGCCCGGGAGGGCGGCGGCGATTTAGAAGCCAACGCAAACCTCCGAACCATGTATCAAAAAGCTCGGGATAACTCAGTTCCTCTGGACACCATCGAAAGAGCCATCAAACGCGGCACGGGTGAGCTTGAGGGAGTTAGCTACGAGCAGGTCAGCTATGAAGGGTATGCGCCCCATGGTGTAGCGATGTTCGTTGATGTGCTAACAGATAATAGGAACCGCACAGGAGCCGAAATCCGAAGCCTTTTCGCAAGAGCTGGCGGATCATTAGCTGAACCCGGCGCGGTGGCTTGGCAATTCGAGCGCAAAGGCATGATTCTAGTACCAGGCTCGACAGACGAAGACCAAGTTATGATGGCGGCTTTAGAAGCTGGCGCCGAAGACATAGTTGGCGAAGGTGACACTTGGAGAGTGACGACTGAGCCCACTGAGACTAATGCGGTCAGAGAAGCACTTGAGAATTCAGGTATCGAAGTCTCCTCCACCGACCTCACATACTTACCTCAGAACTTGGTGGAATTATCTTCCAGTGGAGAAGCGGCCCAAGTTATGGCTGTAATGGATGCTCTTGACGATCACGACGACGTACAAGGCGTTTACGCCAACTTCGATGTGTCGGACGAAGTTTTGGCAGAACTCACTCAAGACTGATCAGAAGTTAGTTCGGAGTCATGTACAATCGAACCTGTGTTCGTTTTGGGTATAGATCCGGGTCTTTCACGCTGCGGTTACGGAGTAGTTGAGCAGGGCCGCATACAACCTGAAGCAGTCGCGTTAGGTGTCATTAAAACACCTGCTCACGCTCCTACCGCAGAGCGTTTAGCTTCCATCCATCAAGATCTAGAGGAATTAATAAGCGAATATCGCCCGGATGTTGTCGCTATCGAGCGGGTCTTTTTTCAGGTGAACGCTAAAACGGCAATGGGGGTAGCACAAGCCAGTGGCTTAGCTATGACACTCGGCTTTCGATCCGGAGCGGAAGTAGTCGAATATACGCCTAATCAGGTCAAGGAAGCCGTAGCTGGTTGGGGAAGTGCTGATAAAGGTCAAATGCAACGAATGGTCCAGTCATTGCTTTCGCTGCCTGAATTACCGTCACCTCCAGATGCTGCCGACGCAGCGGCTGTGGCTCTTTGTCACTTGGCTCATTCCTCGAGTCGTAAACTCATCCAAGCATCGGAAGCAAAATGATTGGCTCGGCCCGGGGCTTTCTGATCGACAAAGACTCCTCGGGGGAAATCGTCCTAGAAGTTGCGGGTATCGGATATTGCATAACAGTCAACGTAGGTACTCTCGTCGACTTGCCCGAACTGGGAGAAGAAGCCTTCCTGCATGTCCATCACCACATGCGTGAAGACACTCAACAACTGTATGGGTTCTTGACAGTCGCGGAAAAAAAGTGCTTTGAATCTGTAATAGCCGCTCATGGGGTTGGCCCCGCCTTGGGTATGGCTGTGTTAGCTACCCTTCCGCCAAGCGACCTTAGGCAAGCCGTAGCAAGCGAAGACGTGGAATCTTTATGCCTCGTGCCCGGTGTGGGCAAAAAAACTGCCCAGCGAATGATCTTGGACTTGAAGAACCGTCTCGAAGGATCTGACGGTGAAATGACTGTAAGTGCCTCGACTGCAGCCACAGCTAGTCCAGTTGCCGACGTGCGCGAAGCTTTGTCGCAAATGGGCTTCGGTGCCGAGGAGATCCGACATGCAGTGACGGACCTTCAAGGAAGTGATCTATCTTCCATGCTTCGCGAAGCTCTTCGAAGAATGGCAAAGAAATGACTGCTGATGAATGGGGCCGTGAGGAAGGTTTCCGCAGAGAAGATGGGGATAGCAGAGGCGAGATACTGAGTTCCGAGCCAGTCCAGAGCGATTTAGATGACGTCGGCTTACGGCCGAGGCGACTAGACGAATTCGTGGGTCAAGAGGAACTGAAAGAACACTTGGGTGTCGTTCTTGATGCTGCCAGAGGCCGAGAACAAACTCCTGACCACCTTCTTTTCGCCGGCCCGCCCGGGCTAGGGAAGACGACTCTGGCTGGAATTGTCGCGGCGGAACTCGAGGTGACCATGCACGTAACATCAGGTCCCGCAATAGAACGAGCTGGCGATTTGGCCGCTATTTTGACCAACCTTGGCGAGCGCGATGTGTTGTTCATAGATGAAATTCATAGGTTGCCCAAACAAGTGGAAGAAGTTCTCTATCCAGCGATGGAGGACTTCCAGCTGGATGTAGTTCTTGGTAAGGGCCCAGCGGCGAGATCTATCAGATTTGACCTTTCGCCGTTTACTCTTGTTGGCGCCACTACAAGGACCGGTCTTATCGCTGGACCGCTTCGCGACCGGTTCGGCTTAGTCGAGCGGCTCGATTACTACTCCCCGCCAGAGCTTCAGTCGATAGTGGAAAGAGCAGCAGAGATCTTGAAAGTTGCTATCGACTTCGAGGGGGCAGAGGAAATCGCTAGGCGAAGTCGAGGAACGCCCCGCATAGCTAACCGTCTTTTGAGGAGAGTAAGGGATTTCGCGGAAGTAAAGGCCGACGGTTTGATTAATGCTGATGTGGCGCGCAACGGTCTCGCGCTTTTTGGAGTTGACGAACTTGGACTCGACAAAGTTGACCGATCCATTTTGGAATCTATAGCGGTTACTCATCGAGGTGGACCTGTCGGTTTGTCCACTCTTTCAATTAGCGTCGGAGAACAAACTGAAACCATAGAAGACGTGTATGAACCCTTCTTGATTCAGCAGGGTCTGTTGCAGCGAACGCCACGGGGCCGAATAGTTACCGAGACTGCATATTCTCATATCGGGATGGCACCGCCTGAGGGCTTAGCCAGCGATGCTCCACTATTTGAATGACAATTGAGTCAGTATGAGCGAAAGAAGAATCTGGTACGCAGCGTATGGCTCAAACATTTCTCATGAGCGCTTTCGCTGCTATTTGGAGGGAGGCAGTTACCAGGATGGCCACCGCCCTCAAGTAGGAGCGCGAAATTCAAGCCCCCCTGGGCGACTATCACCACTCCTTTACGGGCCTTGGACCCTGTCGTTCGCCTGTTCATCAGAGCGTTGGGGTGGAGGGGTAGCTTTCCTCGAGCTCGATAGAGCCGGCGGAGCCGCGATTCGTTGCTGGGATATAACAGAAGAACAATTCCTTGATGTTGCTGCTCAAGAAAACGGCTTGGAGCCAGGGGAGTTTAGAGTTGACCTTGATGAAGTTGTGGCTGCTGATCAGTTGGTCCACGGAGACAGTTGGTACTCCAAGGTGATCTACTTAGGAATGTATCTTGGTAGCCCAGTCTTGACGTTCACTAATCCAACGCCGGTGGAGTTCAATGCCCCGGGCCGACCATATTTGTCGGTGATACTCAAAGGGCTAATGGAGGCCTCCCCGCTTCAACTTGAAATGCATTTAAGTCAACTTATGCGAGCAAACGGAATAAGTCCTGCTTGGACAAAGGAAGCTCTTCGCGACATTGTGGACTCTGCGACAGATGTTTAGCTCGGAATGAAGCAGGAAAAATTGAGTCAGAGAACGGACGACTTCGATTACGCGCTTCCGAAGAGCGCAATAGCTCAAAAACCCGCGATGCCAAGAGATGTAGCGAGGCTTCTGGTGGATAACGGGCCGGATCGCGAAGTCGAACATACGCAGATCAATCAACTGGCAAGTTATATCAGGCCCGGGGATTTAGTCGTCGTAAATGAGACAAGTGTCATTCCTGCCAGACTCCCACTGAAGAAATCCACCGGAGGGGCTGTGGAAGTCTTCCTTTTGGAACCTATCGATGGCGGCTGGGCAGCCTTACTGAAGCCAAGTAAGCGTGCCAAAGCGGGGACAGAGCTCAGGAGTGAACGGGATGAGGCCTTGCGTGTCGTCGTGGGTGAAGAGTTGCCTGGCGGCCAAAGGAAGGTGGAGCTGCTCCACGGTCAAACAGAGATTTTAGATCCATCACAATGCAACTTACTTAAGTCAGCGGGAGAGTCGCCGTTGCCGCCATACATAACGGCAAAAGACGGACAGGACTCGGAGCGATACCAAACGGTTTACGCACGAACCCCTGGTTCCGTCGCCGCGCCAACAGCAGGGCTGCACTTGACTGACGATCTGATTAACAAGATTCAATCTGCGGGCGCCAATTTCGCGCGAATCGATCTTGTCGTAGGCATAGACACTTTCAGACCGGTCCTGGTTGCCAACCCTGCCGATCACGTTATGCACAGCGAGCGGTATTCTGTCAGCGAAATAACTTGGCAGGCATGTCAAGATGCACAGAGAGTTATTGCGATAGGCACAACTACGGTTAGGGCTCTCGAATCAGCAGCGCGAGGGGCTCTTGCGGGACGCACTGAACTGTTTCTTAGACGTGGAAGCAAGTTCGAAATTGTTGACATGATGATGACGAATTTTCATATGCCACGCTCAACTCTATTAATGATGATTGACGCGTTTATTGGTGAACGTTGGAAAGACTTGTATGAAGATGCGCTCGCTAGCGGCTACCGATTCTTGTCGTTCGGTGATGCAATGTTGTTGAACCGAGCACTCAGATAAGAAGAGGTCTGCCATGCTGTATCTACTGTGCCGTTAACTTACGAATTGCTAACAGCGGATAGTCATGCGAGACGCGGACGTATCCACACGGAGCGCGGGTCCATCGAAACGCCCGTCTTTATGCCTGTTGGGACAAGGGGCGCCGTAATTCACCTAGATTCACGTGATTATGAGAATCTAGAAATAGAGGTGGTATTGGGTAACACCTACCACTTGATGCTTCGGCCTGGGGCGGAGACGATTGACGCAATCGGGGGTTTGCACGAATTCACATCCTGGAAGGGCCACATGCTTACAGACTCGGGCGGCTTTCAGGTCATGTCCCTAAATGACAACGTTAGAGTTGACGATGACGGCGTTACTTTTACATCAATCTACGACGGCTCAAAATTGCGGTTTACGCCAGAGGACGCGGTAACAACGCAAGAAAAGCTAGGGGCAGATATACAAATGGCACTGGACGTGTGTCCAGCGCTTCCTGCGCCGGAAGCAGACGTCATCAGAGCTATGGAGCGAACCCATAGCTGGGCTGCACGTGCAAAGGCTTCGCATCAAAGAGCTGACCAAGCGCTCTTTGGGATAGTTCAGGGTGGTATTGATCCAGCGCTAAGAGTGCGGAGTGCCGAGCACCTTGCAAACCTCGATTTCGAAGGCTACGGGATAGGGGGACTTTCGGTCGGAGAAAGTCGCGTCGAGATGATGCCTGCCTTAAATGCAGCGCTATCGCAACTCCCGGCAAATCGACCTAGGTATTTAATGGGAGTTGGTGATCCTGCGCGGATTGTGGACGCCATCGGTGCCGGCGTTGACATGTTTGATTGCGTGCTCCCTACGAGACTTGCCAGGCACGGAACGGTGCTTACCAGCCACGGCAGAGTTAACTTACGTAATGCGAAACATGCCCGTGATAAGGGTCCGTTAGACCCAGCGAACCCCATGTCTCGAGATTTCAGTCGCGCCTACATGCGACATCTATTTCAGATGAAAGAGCCCACGGCGGCGCGAATAGCGACCCTCCACAATCTTTGGTTTCTACTAGACCTAGTCGCGCAAGCTCGCCGAGCGATAGAGCAACAATCCTATGGTTCTTTCCGAGCATCAATTATGGAAATTTGGGGTTGAGGTACCTCACTTAATCATTTGAACCTGCGAAGATTCATGGAGTCAGGCCCGTCGCGCAGTACGCTGCTACCTCGTTACTCTCAATTTTGAACCCGGAGTCTTTCACCATGGCACTGCTATTGCCGATCATTGTCTTCGTTGGCATGTACTTCTTGATACTGCGACCGCAGCAAAAGCGCATGAAAGAACGAGAAGCTATGGTTCGCGCGGCCGGAGTTGGGGACGAAGTTGCAACTGTTGGTGGAGTCATCGGCGTAATTGTGGCCGAAGAAGATGAAAACGTGGTTTCGCTTGAAGTCGACACCGATGTTGAGTTACGGGTTCAGCGGCGCTCAATCGGCGAAATAATTTCCAAGGCCGGCGAAGTTGATGATGACGCAGACGAAACCGATAACGAAGACTGAGCCGTCTTCTCTCTACTGAATCAGATTAATTGTGCGTCGCTCTCAAATTGTATCTCTTCTCTTGGTGCTGCTAGTCGCAGGTGCTTCACTTGCGGGAGTTCTATCTGCAGGTTGGACTCCTGTCCTCGGAGTGCAACTCCAAGGAGGCGTCGAAGTCGTACTTCGGCCCGCTGATGAAGTCTCAGATGAGCAGTTCAATCAAGCAATCGAAATTATTCGAAATCGTGTTGATGCGATTGGTGTGGCCGAGCCCGACATCACTCGACAAGGTAATCAAGTAGTTATTCAGCTCCCGGGAGTGAAAGATAAGCAAAGGGCGGTTGACCTCATCGGCCAAACCGCTGAACTTACATTTCGCCCCGTCATCAGTTACTTCGACCCTAACGATCCCTATCAACTAGCAGCAGTAAGAGACGTAATCGGTGAAGGCTCCGAGATAGCCGATGTTGAAGGTGGGACCGAAACCAGCGAACCCTCGACCGTCGAACCTAACGTCTCCCTTGACGAGGTCCTTACTCCTCCCGAAAGAGACGAAGCGTCGGCTTCTGTCGTGCTCTTAGGCTCAACAGGCCAAACCGGGTTTGTCTTGGCTCCAGCGCAGTTAACCGGTGAAGTAATTGAAGAGGCGGTGGCTACGTTTCAAAACGAATGGATCGTCAACGTATCTTTCAATGATCAAGGAGCTGTTCTATTCGACCAAATGGCTGCGGCTAACTTCGGCAAAGAGGTGGCAATAGTTCTCGATGGTGTAGTTGAGTCAGCTCCCACGATCAACGCAACGGAATTCGACGGCCAAGCTGTGATTTCGGGAGCTTTTGACGAAGACGAAGCAAAGAATTTAGCTCTGGTCTTGAGATTTGGTGCCTTGCCAGTCGAATTCGAACGCGATGACGTTCGCACGGTCTCCGCGACACTTGGAGAGGGAACACTTCGCGCCGGTGTTGTTGCTGGTCTTGTGGGATTGGCTCTCGTCGGCCTCTACATGCTGGCCTACTATCGACTCTTAGGTCTCGTCGCTATTTGCAGCTTGGCGGTTAGCGGAGCCACTCTTTGGTCGATTATTGCTTGGCTCGGTGAGAGCCAAGGCTTGGCGTTAACACTTGCGGGCGCCACGGGAATCATTGTGTCCATCGGTGTGCAAGTCGACTCCAATATCGTTTACTACGAGCGGATAAAGGAAGAAGTGCGTCGAGGTCGCGCTGTGAGGTCCGCTGCCGATGGAAGTTTTAAAGCTGCGTTCGCAACAATCGTCTGGGCAGACCTGGCTTCCTTGATTGGTGCCGGTGTCCTATACCAGCTCACTACAGGAACGGTGCGAGGTTTTGCTCTCTATCTGGGCATCACAACTCTGATCGACTTGGCGGTGTCGTTCTTCTTTATGAGGCCTTTGGTTGTCTTTATCGCTCGACGTCTTGTTAAGGAGAAGCCTTCACGTCTAGGGCTAAGTACAACTTCTGAGGGAGCGACGCTGTGAGTTTCTCGATTCGACGGCTATACCGAGGAAACACCTCCTGGGACTTCTTGGGGGTGTCAAAGCGTGTCATGGCGGGCTCAGCTATCGCAGTGCTTATTTGTGTTCTAGCGCTTATGGTTCGGGGCTTGAATCTGGGCATCGAATTTGAAGGTGGCGGTGTGTGGGAAATGCCAGCCGTCGAACAAGTATCCACGGCAGATATTGAAGACGCCGCTGCAGAAGCAGGCATGGACGATGCTCGAGTCCAAAAAATTACAGGTGGCGATGACATATTTCGAGTGCGGGGAGAGTTGCCGAATGCTGCAAGCGCCGAGTCAGTAGCTGCTGTCCTTGCTGAGAAAGGACAAGTAAACGCGGAGCTTGTTAGCGCTCGGACAGTCAGTCCTTCCTTCGGTGACGAAGTTGCCGGAAAAGCTCGAAGAGCTCTGATTGTTTTCTTTGTGATCATCGCCTTGTATTTGACTCTTCGCTTTGAGTGGAAGATGTCTCTCGGGGCCTTGTTAGCTGTTGGGCACGACATTGCATTAACTGTTGGTATTTATGCCATTTTCCAATTCGAGATAAGCCCCGCGACAGTAGTGGCATTCCTAACGATCATGGGTTACTCGCTGTACGACACGATAGTTGTCTTCGATCGCGTAAAAGACAACGAACGATCGCTCTCCGTTAAAACGCGAATGACTTACTCAGACCTCGCCAACGTATCGTTGAATCAAGTCATCATGCGGTCGGTAAATACGACAATCACGTCTGTTTTGCCGGTGCTATCGCTTCTTGTAGTCGGGTCACTAATAATGGGCGCTAGCAGCTTGCAAGAGTTCGCGATTGCACTCCTTATCGGCCTGCTAGTCGGATCCTACAGCTCGATCTTTGTTGCAATGCCGGTCGTTTCAAGGCTCAAGCGCCGGGAAAGTCACTGGGCTGAACAGGAACGAAGCGCAGACGTGTTAAGCGAATCCAACTCAATACAAAACGCTGCCTCAACTCTCGCCGCTGACCGCTACGACCGATCTTCTCCACCACGGCCCAGAAAGAAAGGCCGTAAGCGATAGAAGTGAAAGTACGGTTTAAAGATGGCAACCCAGTTTGGCCCTGATGACCTGAGAAATCTTGTCGCTGATTTCCCGGACTTCCCCCAAGCCGGGGTGCTTTTCCGAGACATCTCACCAATTCTGACGACACCGGGAGCGTTGTCCTCGGCGATAGACTTGATGTCTAAGCCCTTTATGGAGCACTCAATTAGCAAAGTGGTTGGGATAGAAGCGCGAGGATTTCTGTTGGGACCTCAAATAGCTGATCGGTTAGGAGCAGGATTTTGCCCCGCCCGCAAAACAGGGAAACTGCCTGGCCAAGTCGTCACCGCAACGTATGACCTGGAATATGGCGGAGATTCAATTGAAATCCAGACCGACTGTTTAGATAAACATGACAAGGTTCTCGTGGTTGATGACGTGCTCGCTAGCGGCGGCACTCTGGCAGCGGCTGAACAGCTTGTGTCTAAGATCGGAGCGCTAACTGTGGGAGCGAGCGTCTTAATAGAATTACAAGCTTTGAACGGTCGCAAACAACTTGGTGTACGAGACGTATCAGCCGTGATTCACTATTAGGTACATGCGAAATCGATACGAGCGAGTGAACAAATGGCGGC
>DKNM01000047.1:4237-7196 GCA_002470695.1 Candidatus Neomicrothrix sp. UBA7388 | reverse complement strand
CAGCTCGGCCACCACCCTTCAATTGTTTTGTGGAACGGCCACAACGAACCACTGCCTAGTGATGGCGCTTCGGAGCCCCTTGATAACCGAAAGCAAGGATCGAAGTTTGGGTCATCAATGTTATTGCGCCAACAGCTCCCTTCTTGGAATAGATCCATCCTCGACCGAAGCGTCAAACGATCATTCGAGAAAGCGGACCCAACCAGACCCGTAATTGCTCATTCAGGAGTGGCCCCCCACCTCCCACAGCTGGACGGAACCGATTCACATCTTTGGTTCGGTTGGCGACACGGGCAATTGTCCGATTTGCAAACCATGGCATCGAGAATCCCGCGTCTTGTGCGTTTCGTGTCCGAGTTTGGGGCACAAGGTCTGCCTAGCAATCAAGACATCGCAAACATTTGCGGGTCTGACAACTTCCCCAATATTGACACCGAGGCACTAACCCGGTCCGGGGCAGACCTGCGACTCATTGAACGTCATACTCCGATTCACGAGTCAGCGACTTGGGATGATTGGGTGGTCGCCAGCCAAGAAAGGCAGTCACAAGTCATCCGACACACAATCGAAATTCTCAGAACTCTGAAGTACCAACCCACGGGTGGGTACTGCCAATTTGTGTTCGCTGACGCCCTACCGTTCGTATCCTCTTCTGTCTTAGATCACGAACGCACTCCGAAAAAAGCATGGCATGCCCTCAACGACGCCAGCCGGCCGGTCATCATTGTCGCCGATATGCACCGAGAGGAGATCGAAGGACCGGTTGCCAAATGTTCTTTGCACGTAGTTTCAGATCTGCGAGAAGAGATCCCTGCGGCCACGCTTACTGCCGAATGGCGAGCACCGGGCATGGAACCAAAACGCTGGTCGTTCGAGGGAAAATTTGAACCAGATAGCGTAACGAAGGTAACCGAATTGCAATTGGAGGCCCCTAGTTCCGGACATGCATCGCTTTTCCTCGCTTTACGCGGCCAAAAAGTAGACGCTGTGAACCATTATCAAGTAAAGGTTTGTTAATCAATTCTGCAATCTCGCGTTAGTAGAGATACGGTTTCAGAAGCACATTCATTCAACAGGAGGTTGGCCATGGCGGCCACGGCGACGAACCCTAAAGGTTCGACTCCGATTTTTAAGCGCAAATGGCAGCTGCCATTCCCGCTAAACATCTATCAGTCATCAGTCGGACGTAAATGGGTGATGGCCCTCACAGGCATCGGCCTGCTGGGCTTCGTGATTGTCCACATGATCGGCAACCTCCACATCTACGAAGGCCCCGTCCAACTCCACGAATACGCCGAAACCTTGAGGGGCCTCGGCGGCGGCCTTTTCCCAAGAACGTTTCTCCTTTGGGTCCTTCGGATAGGGCTTGCGGGGATGTTCATTTTGCACATTCATTCGGCTTACTCACTCAAAGAGAGAAGTCGAAAGGCCAGTGACAAAGCAGACTTTTTAGGAGGGGAAAAAAAGTACGGAAGTAAGCGCGACTACGTGGCCGCGAACTATGCAAGCCGGACCATGCGCTGGACCGGACCGATCGTTCTCCTCTACTTACTCTTCCACCTCGCAGACCTCACCTGGGGCTGGTGGCTTGGAGATGACTACGTACTTGGAGACCCCTACCACAACGTGGTGGCCAGTCTTTCCAACTTGCCCGTTGCGATTATCTACGTCGTAGCAAACATCGCGCTCGCAATTCACATCTTCCACGGCACTTGGAGTCTCTTCCAAAGCTTGGGTATCAACAACCCCAAATACAACGAGCTTCGACGCTCCCTTGCGAAACTTGTGGCTGGAATAATTCTCGTGGGTAACCTCAGCTTTCCGGTCCTTGTTAATGCCGGACTAGTTGATGATGACAATCGGAAATGCGAGGTCGGCGACGTTGCCTGCCTCGAGCACGAAGCGGAGAACCACTGATGTCAATTCTCAATTCAAAGGTCCCTGATGGGCCAGTGGCCGACAAATGGGAAAACCACAAATTCTCAATGAAGTTGGTGAACCCAAATAATAAACGCCGTTTCGAAATCATTGTGGTGGGAACCGGTTTAGCAGGCGCATCAGCAGCTGCGTCCCTTAGCGAGCTCGGATACAAAGTAAAGGTCTTCACGTTCCACGACTCACCTCGACGGGCTCATTCGATTGCGGCACAAGGCGGGATCAACGGAGCGAAAAATTATACCAATGACGGTGACTCGGTACATCGGCTCTTTTACGACACAGTCAAAGGCGGCGATTACAGGAGCCGAGAAGCGAACGTGCATCGCCTCGCTGAAGTCTCTGTCAACATTATCGATCAAGCTGCTGCCCAAGGCGTCCCCTTTGCTCGAGAATACGGTGGCCTTTTAGATAACCGTTCCTTCGGTGGCGCCCAAGTAAGTAGAACCTTTTACGCACGCGGGCAGACAGGGCAGCAATTGTTACTCGGCGCCTACCAGGCCCTTGCCAAGCAAGTCGCAGCCGGTGCTGTTGAACTTCATACAAGAACCGAGCTCGTCGACGTTGTGCTCAAAGATGGTCGCGCGTGTGGCATAGTCACACGAGATCTTGTAAGTGGTGAAATTGCTAGCCACTCTGGGCACGCTGTCGTTCTCGCGACGGGCGGTTACGGCAACGTCTACTACTTGTCGACCAACGCAATGGCGTGCAACGTCACAGCAGCATGGCGTGCTCACCGAAAAGGCGCATACTTTGCGAACCCCTGTTACACACAAATTCACCCGACATGCATTCCTGCTAGCGATGAGTTTCAGTCGAAACTAACGTTAATGTCGGAATCCCTGCGAAATGATGGTCGCATCTGGGTACCGGACGCTTTCGACGATGCTCGCGCTCCGGGAGAGATACCTGAGAGTGAACGGGACTACTACCTTGAGCGCAAATATCCAGCGTTCGGAAACTTAGTACCTCGCGACGTAGCATCTCGGAACGCCAAGACCGTTGTGGATCAAGGCAAGGGCGT
>DKNM01000047.1:0-3837 GCA_002470695.1 Candidatus Neomicrothrix sp. UBA7388 | reverse complement strand
GAAGACGTCGTCAGGGCCAAGTACGGAAACTTGTTCGATATGTACGGGAACATCACTGGTGAAAATCCTTACCAAGTCCCGATGCGTATTTACCCGGCGATTCACTACACCATGGGAGGAATTTGGGTTGATTACAACTTGATGACCACCATCCCAGGCTGCTACTCAATCGGCGAAGCCAATTTCTCTGACCACGGAGCTAACCGACTCGGAGCATCAGCACTGATGCAGGGTCTCGCCGACGGCTATTTCGTGTTGCCGTATACCATCGGCGATGATTTAGCTGGACGCTTGGGTGAAAGCACCGTCTCTACCGAAGACCCTGTCTTCAAAGAAGCCGAAGCTTCAGCCCAAAGCCAGGTTGATCGCTTCATGTCCATAGGCGGAACTCGCTCAGTGGATTGGTTCCACCGCGAGCTCGGCAAAATAGTGTGGGACTACATTGGCATGGAGAGAACCAAGGAAGGCCTCGAAAAGGCACTTGGAGAAATACCGGCCCTCGAAGAAGAATTCTGGAAGGACCTGCGTCTTCCCGGCTCGGCCTCAACGCTCAACTCCAGTCTGGAAAAAGCAGGACGAGTCGCTGACTTCTTCGAACTCGCAAAGCTAATGGCTCGCGATGCGCTAGACCGCGAGGAAAGCTGCGGCGGGCATTTCCGCGCTGAACACCAAACTGATGAAGGCGAAGCTAAGCGTGATGATGACAATTTCGCACATGTCGCAGCCTGGGAATGGCACGGCGCCGACACCGTTCAAACACGTCATGAAGAAGAACTTGAGTTCGAAAACGTCGCGTTGACTCAGAGGAGCTACAAGTGACCCGAGAACTTAACCTCAAGCTCAAAATTTGGAGACAGAACGGACCCAACGAGGAAGGCCACTTCGAAACCTACTCGGCTGATGGGATCAGCGAGGATATGTCGTTTCTCGAGATGCTCGACATTGTTAATGAAGACCTCGTTGAAAATGGCGATGTGCCAATCGAATTCGATCACGACTGTCGTGAAGGCATTTGCGGCACGTGCAGCCTAATGATCAATGGCCAAGCTCATGGAAAAGAAAAAGCGACGACAACCTGTCAGCTACACATGCGTAAATTCGACGATGGAGAAACCATTGTTGTTGAACCGTTCAGGGCTCGAGCTTTCCCCGTCGTCCGGGATTTAGTGATCGACCGGAGCGCATTCGACCGAATCGTAGAAGCTGGCGGCTACATCTCGATCAACACAGGCGCTGCATCCGACGCCAACTTAACTCCGGTGCCTAAAGAAGCAGCGGACACATCATTCGACGCTGCTGCCTGTATAGGCTGCGGAGCCTGCGTGGCTGCGTGCCCTAACTCCGCAGCGCAACTATTCACCTCTGCGAAACTGGCGCACCTGAATCTCATTCCCCAAGGGCAGCCCCAACGTTTCGAACGTACCGAAAATATGGTCGAAACAATGGAGTCTTTCTTCGGGTCATGCACGAACCACGGTGAGTGTCATGAAGCCTGCCCTAAGGAAATCAGTCTTGATTTCATTGCGTTTATGAATCGCGATTACGTCAAAGCGAAAATCAAGAACCGCAAATTGGCAGGCCAGACCTGACGTCTGCCTAGGGCTGGTTATCGGCCCACCAAACATCTAAGCGCTCTAATACAGCCTGTTCCCCTAGCGCGCCTTCCGTGCGTTTCAATTCAAGAAGAAACCGGAGGGCGCGTCCCACCTCAGGGCCTGGCTCAATACCTAAATGAGCTATCACTGCTCCGCCATCTATTTCGGGACGCTCTGCCTTGCGAGCTTCTTCCCGTGCGAGATTTGCAATTCGCTTTTCAAGGTCGTTTAGTGCCTCATGAAGCGCTGCAACGCGTCGCGGATTACGTGAAGTGCAATCGCTACGAACTAAATCATTTAAATCACCAAGAAGTGGGCCTCCATCTCGCGCATAACGACGGACAGCGCTGTCGCTCCACCCATCGGCATATCCCTTGAAACGGCCAGACAGAAACACTAAGCGAGCAACCTCGCGGGTCAGTTCTTCATCAAAACCTAACTTCGGCATTCTTTTGCGAGTCATTCGAGAACCTACCGCCTCGTGGTGCCGGAAGGTGACACCGCCATGTTCGTAGGATCGAGTGCGAGGCTTACCCACATCATGGAAAAGAGCAGCCAAGCGAACTCGCAAACGAGCGGGACTTTGGCTAGTAACAGAAATAGTGTGGCTCAAGACATCTTTATGTCTGTGAATCGGATCTTGCTCTAACCGCAACGCTGGCAGCTCAGGGAGATAGGTCTCAGCCCAGCCAGAGTCCACAAGGCCCCATAAACCATCAGTTGGATTTTCTGCGACGAGAACTTCGCTGAGTAAATCTGCAGGATTCGTGTCATTCATACGATTACTTGGAGCTCCATCAGACTAGATTCCTCCATGGTGCCACGAGGCGCCGCCATATCCACGAATCAACAACACTCAAGTAATGTGACTCGCTCGTTCGTACACCTCCACACCCACACAGAGTTTTCGATGCTCGATGGCGCAGCGCGCATACCCGATGCTGTCGCAGCTGCTGTAAATGACGGACAACCGGCATTAGGAATTACCGACCACGGCAACATGTACGGAGTCCTTGATTTCTACAAAGGCTGCAACCAACACGGCATCAAACCCATCATTGGAACCGAGGCCTATATGGCCTTGGAAAGCCGAGAAGAGCGCCCATCTCGTCGCGGTAGAAAGCTAGACGACTCCGGCGGTGACACAGACAGCGGCACGAAGCTCTATTACCACCTCACTTTGCTCGCCGAGAATAATGCGGGTTATAGCAACCTCTTAAAGCTGGCCAGTCGCGCTTTCCTAGAGGGCTACTACTACAAGCCCCGAATGGATTGGGACTTGTTTGCCCAACACAACGAGGGACTCATAGCGACGACAGGCTGCTTAGGCAGCGTTGTCCAACAGTCGCTTCTCAAAGGCGACTATCAAGGTGCCCTCGACCGTGCTGCCCGGCTACAGGACATTTTCGGACGAGACAACCTCTTCGTCGAACTCCAAGATCACGATATTCCAGCCCAAAAACGCTGTAACCCGCAGTTACTTGAAATAGCCCAAACACTTAAAGCGCCATTACTAGCTACAAACGACTGTCACTACACCCATCAACACGACGCAATCTCTCACGATGCTCTGCTATGTGTGCAAACCGGATCGCAAATGAGCGACCCCGACAGGTTCAAATTCCATGGCGACCAGCACTACCTCAAGAGTGCCCGAGAAATGCGGAGCCTCTTTTCCGAGCTACCTGAAAGCTGCGACAACACGCTCTGGATAGCCGAAAGAGCTGATGTCAACATCGAGTTCGGAAACGTCTACCTTCCCGACTTCCCACTACCCCCAGAGTTCGAGACCGACGACGATTATTTACGTCATCTCGCATTCGAGGGAGCGAAGAAACGCTGGGGAAACCGGCTATCGGATGAAATTGTTGACCGGCTCGGATACGAACTTCGTGTCATTTCTGACATGGACTTCTCCGCATACTTCCTTATTACGTGGGATCTCATCAGACACGCCCGCGACAACAACATTCGAGTTGGCCCGGGAAGAGGATCCGCCGCAGGGTGCGCTGTTGCATACTGCCTTCAAATAACAGACTTAGACCCAATCAAGTACGACCTGCTCTTTGAAAGATTCCTAAATCCAGGCCGCAAGTCGATGCCAGACATTGATATGGATTTCGACGACCGTTACCGAGACGAAATGATTCGCTACACAGCGGAAACTTACGGTCGAGAACATGTCGCCCAAATCATCACCTTCTCAACGATCAAGGCGCGGGCCGCAGTCAGGGACGCAGCT
>DKNM01000105.1 GCA_002470695.1 Candidatus Neomicrothrix sp. UBA7388 | reverse complement strand
GCTTGGAAGCTTGGCTTGAAGGCGGTGGCGATTTATCGAGACAACTGCAAAGTCGGTCAACCATTATCAACTGTAAAAAAAGATCAAAGGTCTATCGATGCGGCCGTAAATGACGCTTTGCCTGCAGCACAATTCGCGCCAGAGCGTGAAAAAATGCCCCGCACCCGACAATCGAAAACCTTCTCCTTCCGTGTCGCTGATTGTCACGGATATATGACAGTCGGTGAGTACGAGGATGGTCGTCCTGGAGAGCTATTTCTTACGGTGGCGAAGCAGGGATCTACTCTGGCTGGAATCATGGACGCGTTCGCGATCTCCGTCAGTCATGGTCTTCAGTACGGCGTTCCACTGCGTTCATATATAGAAGCGTTCACGAATGTCCGATTTGAACCAGCAGGAATTACCGACGACCCAGAATTAAGAATTGCGAGCAGCCTCGTCGACTACATATTTCGGCGACTTGCGCTGGAGTACTTGTCTGCTGACGAGCGGCACCAACTTGGCATCTTGTCCACTGACGAGCGAACTGAACAGCATTTACCCGGTCTTGAGGAAGCCACTGTGGAAACAGCTATTGGCGCAGAGTTCGTTCCGGATCCGCCGTCACAGCCGTTAGCGACTTCGAATGATGCGCCACTTTGCTCGACCTGTGGTGACCAAATGGTAAGAGCAGGCACTTGTTACATCTGCCGTTCCTGTGGCAGCACAAGCGGTTGCGGATAACACTCGCAATGTCGTATCACATCTGTGTAATTTGTTAGCCATGGGCTCATTGAGGTTTTCCTTTGGAACGATGTCGTCGGGCAAATCAACGCTGGCGTTGCAAATACATCACAACCTCTCGGGCACTAGTACGGGCTTGCTTTGCAGCATGCATGACCGAGCTGGAGCTCAAGTCTCTAGTGCCTTGGGGGTTTCTACTCCTGCCATCGAAGTAGACCCTGCGCTCAATTTTGAGTCGCTGGCCTTCAGTCACCGCGCCTCCCACGGGGCTTTGGACTATCTGGTTTGTGACGAAGCGCAGTTCTACACCGATTCTCAAGTTGAGCAACTTGCGCGAGTTGTTGATGAGATGGACGTTGACGTCTACGCCTTCGGCCTGCTCACCGACTTCCGAGGCAAATTGTTTCCCGGGTCCGCTCGTTTGCTTGAAATAGCTGATCAGCGCCATGAACTTCAAGTGCAAGCTCGTTGTTGGTGCGGAGAGCCGGCCACTCATAATGCACGCCTTCACGACGGAGTTCAGGTGTACGACGGAGATGTCGTGCTGATTGATGACGGCTCGACGGCAAAAGTGACCTATGAGCTGCGTTGTCGAAATCACTGGATATCGGGCCAAGCGGGCCCGATGGCCGATCGCTACAAAGCAGCGGGCTGAATCACCCTGGACGGCGCTTGGGCGGAGGGCAGCAGTTCACCGCGCAAATGTCGGGTCGCGGACCTGAATTTCCCATCGAAGGTCGATCTGAGCGAAGGCCTGCCGCCTCTTCCAACAGGTCTACGAGCATGCTCACGAACCGAGGGTGACTGCCTACGGTAGGAGTTCTGACCATTGTCATTCCTGAGTCGTGAGCTATCTGAGCGGCCTGTGTATCCAAATCGAAGAGTACCTCCATATGGTCAGCGACGAATCCAAGAGGGTTGACAATAACTTCGCTCACTCCTTGATCTGCTAGCTCGATAATTCGAGCGCTGATATCTGGTACGAGCCAAGGAACCGATGGTGGACCGCTCCTGCTTTGGAACACCACTTCATAAGGACCATCCATTCCAGCTGCCGTATTGACGAGTTCCGCTGCCTCAACGAGTTGAGCCTCATAGTCAGATTCCTGTGCCATCGCCACCGGCAAACTATGGGCGCTGTGCAAGACAAGCGTGGACTTCGGCAGGCCCGCCTTGTTGCGACTTTGAGCGAGAAGATCCGCTGCGGTGCCTAAAAAGTCAGGATGATTCCAGAAAACGCGCACTCGACGAATTTCTGGAGCGTTCTCCAAAGCAGAGCAGGCCAACTCGAGATCCTCGTGGTATTGACGGCAACCCGAATAAGAACTGAACGCCGAAGTGACTAAGCAGATGACCGACTTGTGTCCGTCGTTGCGAATCTCTTCGACTGTGTCAGATAAGAATGGCCGCCAATTACGATTACCCCAGTAGGCAGGCAAATCGTGCCCCCGCGAAACTAGTTCTTCTTTTAAGGCGGAGAGCAATTCGAGGTTTAACTCGTTGATTGGGCTTTTTCCCCCAAAAAGTTCATATTGTTCGGCGACCACCGCTAAGCGTTCGTCGGGCACGCCACGCCCACGCGTCACGTTGCGTAAAAATGGCATGACCTCCTCAGACGCTTCAGGACCTCCGAAGGAAAGAAGTAAGAGCGAGTCGAAATTACCGAGGGCCATATGTGCAGGCTAGAGGCCAAAGCCCGCCATAATCACTGTCATGGATGACGACGAAATTCTTGAAGGCGAGATAGTCGATGATGATCAATTATCTGCACAGGCAGAGTTATTGTCGGGCGCTGGGTTGCTGTCAGAAGAGATCGATATTTTTGACATCGCCGCTACTGAAGGGCCGGCATACGAACTCGATGGCCTTAGCATCGATCAGATCGAAGAAATAACAAAGCAGCTCGACAATCGCAGTGTGCGTTGGGCAATAGATGGAAACCCACAACTACTTGTCCATCGCAACCATGAACGTAAAGCAGACGAGGTTTTCGATTTGATCTTCGGACCCGAAGAGTGAGAAGTAGTATCTGTACACCGGAGGGGAAAATATGACAATGATCGAACTTGAACCCAGTGCGGTTCATCGCGGTGAAGAAGACCTGCCCTGGATTGATAGCGGGAGAGGAAACGAAGTCAAGCTGCTGACTGCAAAGATCAGTGAAGGTCTCTGGATCGTGCGTACCAGATTCCAGCCTGGCACAGCTGTCCAAACTCATCGCCATACTGGTCAGGTTTACGCGTACACAATGAGCGGCAGCTGGCATTACAAAGAGAGCGAATATGTCAACCGGGCAGGATCGTTCCTTTACGAACCGGCCGGATCGGTCCACACACTTCTCGTTCCTAAAGAGAACGATGAGATTACCGATGTTTGGTTCCAAATCTACGGGGCGAATCTCAATCTTGACGAAGCAGGTGACGTTGAGTCGATCACTGACGCCGGCTCAATTCTCCAATGGTATTTAGATGGCTGCGCTGCAATTGGCTGGGACAACCCTCCGGTTCTTATCGACGAGTGAGTCTCATCCCCCCGCCTGTTGCGGGGACAAGCCACGCTGAGGCACCCGGAGTATCTGGTCGCTTGTCAGTTGTTTCGCCTGTTGGGTCGGGTGTAATTTGCGGTGCTGGTGCCCTGCAGGCGACGGTTAACAACGTCAATGAGACACCGCTCAAAGCGATTGCTAGTCCGACAGCCGCTTGATAGCTAGTGGCGTCGATCATTACGCCTATTAAGGGCGGGCCTACTAGACCTCCGATCCCGGCGGAGGTGTAAAGAGCGCCTAGTACCCCTCCAAGCCCGATCGGTCCAAACAGAGATGCCGTTACGGCAGGAGAAAGGGCGATCCAACCGCCATAGGCGGTACCCATGCATACTGCGAATACCACTAACACCGCGTAATTGGCTCCCGCAAAAATCCAGATTATGTAGCTCGCCCCTAACGCAGCCACGCATGATTGGTACAACCGCAGTAAATCAACTCGCGCCCCTATTGCCCCCAAAGTGAGACGACCCAAAACCGACGATGCTCCAATGATTCCAATGAGTAGAGCACCACCCGTCTTGTTTTGTGCCTCTAGGTAATCATCCAGGTAAATCATTGGCACGAAAAGGCCAGCGCTCAGAAACACCATCGACGCGTAAAGCCAAGTAAATCTGCCGTCCCGCAACAATAAGCTAAGCCGTGGCGGTTTCTGGAGCTCTATATTTGGAGGTCGTTTCGCGCCGAGTGACGCCAGCGCCAAAAGTGAAGCTGAGCCCACACCCAAAGCGACAAAGGTCGCGCGCCATCCGTACGACACCACAAGTGCTTTGGCCAATGGAGCGCCGATAAGAGTGCCAACCCCGATTCCCGCTACAGCAACACCCATGGCCTTGGTCCGGTCTTTATCGAACCAGCCGCCGACAGCTGCCAACATAGGGACATAGGAGCAAGCAACGCCGATTCCGGCTCCGACTCCATAAGTCAGGTAACCAACAACGATGTTGTCGACTAGCGATGTTAGGAAGAGGCCAGCACCCATTGCGATTGCGCCGATAAGAAGAATCGGTCGAGGTCCGTACCGGTCAGCGAGACGACCGGTGAAAACGCCGAGAATGAAATAAATAAAAGTTGTGATCGAGAAAAACAGGGCTGCTTGACCCTTACCCACACCAAATTCATCTCGGATCGCGGTGAAAACAGCACCGAAGCTATAAACAACTCCAAAAGCGGCGAAAGTTGAAATGGCTGTCGCCCCGACCACTAACCAGCCGGCAGCAGAGTCAACCTTGTCAACTTGGCCCGTCACCTTTGTCCCCCTAAGTGTTCGGAATAGCTTCGCCCCAGAACCCTACCTAACATAGAGACATCTAAAGTGAGAGATGCAGATGTCTGAGAGCACAGTCCTAGATAAGCGAACCGAAAAACTTCTTGACGACGGGGATCACGAGCGTTTCGCTCATTACGTCAATAAGACTGAGATGACCAAATCCGCCGTTACCGGTAACCCGGTTCGCGCTCTCTGCGGGAAGAAGTGGGTACCTAACAGAAACCCCGAAAATTTTCCGGTGTGCCCGGAATGCAAGAAAATCTACGAGGAATTAAAGGCGGCAGGACGATGAATCAAGACAACAATGACTTAACAATATTTTGGCGTCCAGGATGCGGTTTCTGTATGGCGCTAGATCGACAACTCTCAACCTCCGATCTGCAAATCACCTACCGCAACATATGGGAAGACCCAGAAGCAGCTGCCTTTGTTAGAGATCATGCAAACGGCAACGAAGTTGTTCCGACTGTAAAAATTGGTGACGTCGTCCTGGTCAACCCGAGCGCAGAACAGGTGTTATCGCAAACGATATAGCTGCATGCCGAAACTTAGATCTTAAATGTGAGTGAAGCAGTAGCTAAGGTTTTGCCTTGCATGGTTTGCACCGCAGCCTCGCAAAAAACTATCGATTTACCGCGTTTTGTTACCCAGCCGAAAGCCTCCAAATCGCCTGCCGAAGCACCTGACAAAAACTGCACATGCATCCCAATTGTGCTGTACGGGCGAGCGGCGTCGAAACCGCTCCCAACAGCTGGAACACAAGCAGTGTCCATCAAGGTGGATAAGACGCCTCCGTGGACAGCCCCACCGGCTTGCAACAGTTCAGGTCGAAACGGAAGCGATAGTTTGCAATAGTCCACTCTGATTTCCGCAATGTTGATGCCAACGAGCTTTATAAACAGAGGATTTGGGCCGGAACCGTATTTCGCCCACAAAGCCTTTTTGTCTTCGCTTAGTTCTTGAAACAATGAGGGATCGGGTACTTGCACACTCTTGAGAGTATCCGGGACTACCTTCGTTGCTGTGGTAAGTAGTTTTCCCCGTCAAAATGCCCGGACGCAACGATTCACTCTTGGAGCGCCGCGCAACTTCGCCATTACCTCCGATGGTTCATCGGTATTGTTTCTGCGCAGCGCCGGCCCCGAAGACCCGGTGAATCTATTGTGGAAGCTTGATTTGGAGACGTCGCAGGAGAGGCTCGTTGCAGACCCTCGCCTGCTTGGCGCAGATGGCATCGAGCAATTACCCGAAGCTGAGCGAGCACGGCGAGAGCGTCTGCGTGAAAGTGCAGGCGGGATCACCTCGTATTCTGTAAACGCTGATGGCTCTCTCGTTGCTTTCAGTCTCGCTGGTGAGCTCATGCTTTGTGATACCTCAGCGGGCACAGTCTCGGTCGTCGATGGGTCTACTGGTGCCTTTGACCCCCGCATATCACCCGATGGTGCATCCGTTGCGTTCGTGCTGGGACAGAATTTGCATGTTGCGCCGGCCGATGGGTCAGAAGCCGGTCGCCAATTACTCATGGGGGATAAGTCGACGGTGAGCTGGGGCAGCGCTGAATTTGTTGCTGCGGAGGAAATGCGGCGAACAAGGGGATACTGGTGGAGTCCTGATGGAACAAAGCTCGCTGTCACTCGAGTAGATGTTGCCGATGTTGCTAAATGGCACATCTCGGCGCCCAATAACCCTGCAGTTGAGCCTCGGTCCATTAGGTATCCCGCAGCGGGAACAGCAAACGCTCACGTCGAGCTCCATATTGTCGAGCTTGATGGCGGGACTACAACCGAGGTCTGTTGGGAGAAGGACACCTTCCCTTATTTGGTTGACGTAATGTGGGACGATAACGCCCCATTAGCTTTAGTGGTGCAAAGCCGAGATCAACGATCGATGTGCGTTCTCGAAGCGGCGGATGAAACCGGTGACACTGACGTCGTAGTCGAACTCTCTGATCCCGAGTGGGTTGAAATAGTCCCCGGTAGTCCCCGACGCTGGAGAAATGGCTGGTTGACGATCGAAGAAAATGGATCGACCCGTGCGCTGCTTTATGACGGTGAACCCATATCGGGTGCAGATCAATGGGTGCGTTCGTTGATCTCGGCAGACGAGTCGTCCGTCGTGTTCACTGCATCAACTGACCCGACCGTTGTTGATGTCTACCGCTACACCGACACCGGTTTGGAAGCTCTGTCGAATAAAAGCGGCGTAGCAAACGCCATAGCCGATTCGACAGTAACGATTATTGAGCAAGCGAGCATGGATAGGGCAACAGCGGTCACTGTCTCGAGACCGGGTCAATTTGAGACGATCAAGTCCTTTGCTGCAGAACCGCCATTTCGACCGAACGTGGCCTTTCATGAGACAGGGCCCTTGAACTGTCACACGGCAGTGATCTTCCCGAGTAGAGAAGACAATCAGCCGTTACCCATCCTTCTTGACCCCTATGGCGGGCCTCATGCTCAACGAGTGATGAAAGCTCGCAATGCTTATCTCGCATCGCAATGGATTGCTGATCAAGGCTTCTGCGTAGTTATCGCAGACGGACCCGGCACGCCGGGAAGGGGAGCGGGTTGGGAACGGAGCATACGCGGCGACCTTGCGGAGCCAGTGTTACAAGCGCAAGTAGATGCTTTAGCAGATGTTGCAAAAATTTACCCCGGTCGAGTCGACCCCAACCGCGTGGGTATTCGCGGTTGGTCATTCGGCGGGTACTTGGCCGCGCTCGCAGTGATGCGACGGCCAGATCTGTTTCACGCAGCCGTGGCGGGAGCGCCTGTAACGGACTGGAAGCTTTATGACACCCATTACACGGAGCGTTACTTAGGGCATCCGGAAACCGAGCCGGGAAACTATGACCAGACGTCACTTCTTAAGAACGCAAAAGATCTCCGCCGCCCCCTAATGCTCATCCACGGACTAGCAGACGACAATGTCGTCGCTGCCCACACTTTGCAACTTTCATCAGCCTTATTGTCGGCTGGTCGCCCGCACGAGGTGCTTCCATTGTCCGACACGACACACATGACGCCGCAAGAAGAAATCGCTGAGAACCTCTTACTCCTCCAGGTTGACTTCTTCCTTCGACATCTCAACGAAACGTAAATTTTGTTAAGAAAGCAGCTTCAGAGAAGTAACGTCAAGACAAGCAATTACGAAGTCATTTCTAATTCGACATCGCGCGAGAGTGAAGTGGCGCTAGCCTCCTCTGATAGTTCGCAGTCGCAGGAGCGGATTTGAGCGACACACAAATCAGAATTCACGTCCCAGGCAACCACCTCATGGTTGGTGTCCTTGGTCAACGCGATGAACACTTACGCCTCGTTGAGAACCATTTCGATTCAGCAGTGATACATGTCCGAGGCAACGAAATCACAGTGGAAGGTCCCGAAGCACCTCTCGTTGGCCAAGTGTTTTCGGAGCTCGTGCAGGTCCTTGAAGGCGGTCAGCGTCTCGGAGAAGCAGAAGTGACTCGCATGATTGACATGGTGAAAGCGGACGAAAGTCCAAGTGAAGTGCTGTCCACTCGTGTTCTCAAAGCTCCTAACGGCCGAATAATTCGCGCAAAAAGTTCCGGCCAAAAGTCATACGTTGAGACGGTCCGTAAGAACATAGTTACCTTCGCAATCGGCCCAGCTGGCACCGGTAAAACATGGCTCGCCGTCGCCCTAGCTGTGGAAGCGTTAATGACGAAACAAGTGCGACGCATTGTTCTAACTCGACCCGCGGTTGAGGCAGGCGAACGGCTCGGTTTTTTGCCTGGAGATTTGATGGCCAAAGTGGACCCCTATCTCAGGCCCTTATACGACGCCATGTATGACATGTTCGACGTGGAAGCGGCGGAGCGGCTCTTCGAAAAAAACACGGTCGAAGTAGCACCACTCGCGTTCATGCGGGGGCGCACGCTAAACGACAGTTTTATAATTCTCGACGAAGCTCAAAACACAACGCCGGAACAAATGAAGATGTTCCTTACCCGTATCGGGTTCGGCTCTCGCGTAGTGGTCACAGGGGACGTAACACAGGTGGATGTCCCGGGGGGTAAGAGTGGACTGCGAGACGTCCAAAAGACCCTAGAGGGCGTTCCGGACATAGCGTTTGCGCGACTGGCAGGGCGAGACATCGTTCGTCACAAAATTGTGCAAGCGATCGTCGACGCGTACGAGCGCCAAGATTCGCAGTCGCAACAGTCGTGAATGCCGCCGGCCAACCAAAACGTTGCAGCGCCAGACTCTATGAGCAATATGAAGAAGTTCTTCGTGTCTCTGTGGCGAACGAGCAGACGAGTGCTCGAATAGATACAGAACGGGTGGAACGGCTCGCAACATATGTCTTACTGCGCGAAGGAATCGCAAGATTGAGTGAGCTATGCATCACTTTTGTGGGAATCGATGACATGGCCGACCTCAATTTGCGACACATGGGTTACGAAGGCCCAACCGATGTATTGGCCTTTCCTATCGACGGCGTCACCTTGGATGAAGTAGAACAGGCAGATGCACCGACCTTGTTGGGTGACGTTGTGATCTGCGCTTCCGTCGCAGCAGAAAACGCGCAAGGCAATCTCAATTCCTATCCCGGTCACGAAGGTTCGCTTAGTGACGAAATTGACCTCCTAGTCGTGCACGGAGTGCTGCACGTACTTGGAAGGGATCACGCAGAAGAACAAGAGCGAATTGAAATGCAAAAAGTAGAACGCTCATACCTCGCCGCGTTTCGCGAGGAGCAGAACTGATGGGAGGGGCACTAGTTGCTCTAGCAGCTGTTCTCTTGCTAGTGCTGCTAGTACTTCTGCGACTCATCGAAGTGACGTTCGTGCGGCTAGGTCGAGCTCGAGCGGCCGGATTAGACGAAAGTAGCGATAGCGACCTTCACCTTGCTGACCTCATCGCAGATCGCGAAGTTCTCTTAGCTCCCGTAACAATTCTCAGAGTCCTATGTCAGGTCGCTCTCATAGTGCTTTCCGTGTGCTTAGGGCAAGCCCTTGGGAGTACACCGCTCGCAGTGAGCATCGCAACGCTCGTGCTGTTTCTCGTAGGAGAAGCGATTCCTCGAAGATGGGCGATAGAAGCCAACGATGAAATGGCCAAATGGTTCGCGCGACCAGCGCGATTTATTGCGCGTTTCGCGCCGCTGCAATGGCTTGCTCGTCCGCTCGCTGGTTTAGCCCGGCGTTGCGGACCAAGATCTCGAAGCGAAGAATCTGACGCCGTTGTCGAAGACGAATTAGTAGCTCTCGCTGAAGCCGCAGCGGAAGCTAGCCTCATTGAAAACGACGAAGCCAGCCTTATAGGTTCGATCATCGATCTTGGAGACACCATCACGCGAGAAGTTATGGTTCCCCGACCAGACATGATCACCCTCGAACGTCACCTAACAGTCGCCGAGGCACTTGCTGTCGTAGTCGATACGGGCTTTACCCGGCTACCAGTGATTGGGGAAACCGTTGATGACGTCATCGGACTGGCACTTTCCAAGGATCTCATAGCAGCTCAACTCCAAAACCGGGGACAAGCCAACCTTCAATCTCTCGCGAGAGAGGCCGTCTTCGTACCCGAATCCAAACGAGTGGTCGAACTCATGCGTGAGATGCAGGCATCAAAGTCTCACCTAGCGATAGTGGTTGACGAATATGGAGGCACGGCTGGACTCGTAAGCCTCGAAGACATTCTTGAGGAACTCATCGGCGAAATCGTCGACGAATTTGACAGCGAAGAAGACCTAGTCCGAGAAGAAACGGATGGAACACTTCTTCTCTCAGGACGTCTCCCTGTCGACGATTTCCAAGAACTCACAGGGCTAACGACAGATGACGGGGACTGGGACACTGTTGGAGGTCTTATGTTTGCGCTGTTGGGTCACGTCCCCGAACTAGGAGAAAGTATTACTTACAAGGGGTGGGAACTCACCGCCAGAGAGATCGAAAACCGTCGAATCAACCTTGTAGGCGCTCGACCCAAGGCAACCGAATGAGATCCGGATTCGTCACACTGGTGGGCAGACCCAACGCCGGGAAATCAACACTCATCAATCAGATCCTTGGAACCAAAATCAGCATCGTCTCCGACAAGCCTCAAACAACACGACTTCGGATAATGGGTGTGCTGCACCGAGACGATAGCCAAATCGTATTCGTGGACACACCCGGAATCCACAAGCCGATTACTCAGCTAGGAGAACGGTTGAACGAAACCGCCAATGCCGCTCTCAACGATGTCGACGTCGCATGCCTCGTTATCGATGCCACGGCCCCGATCGGTCGCGGTGACCGGCTCATAGCCGATGGATTACCACCGAAGTCAGTAGTGGTGATCACCAAATGCGACATAGCAACACCAGACGCCATCTTGACCCAACTCTCAGAATCTTCGGCGTTCGAAGCAGAAGAATATTTCCCAGTATCCGGAGTAACAGGTCAAGGTATCGACGCTTTCGTGGACTACCTCGATAGCCGAATGTCGGAGGGACCCGCATATTTTCCTCCAGATCAGATCACTGACCTCCCCGAGCCATGGTTCGTCGCAGAATTGGTTCGTGAACAGCTTCTGTCGATGTTCCGTGAAGAATTGCCCTACAGCATCGCCACCCGGATAACGGAATGGGACTGGCCGCGCATCAGATGCGAAATTCTCGTCGAAAGAGAATCCCAGAAGGGCATGGTCATCGGTCGCAACGGCGACGTCCTTAAGAAGGTTGGCACAGCTGCTCGACACCAACTTCAAGGTAATGGTGAGGGAATCCACCTCGAATTGCACGTCAAAGTAGAAAAAGACTGGCAAAAACGAAGAGAGTCGCTCGACCGTCTCCTTGATTTCCACGAACCCGATTAACCTGCAAAGAGTGATTCCCGCTGCTCTCGACCTCTCATCGGTCCCCGAACATGTCGCATGTGTAATGGACGGCAATGGCCGTTGGGCTCAAGCGCGCGGATTAGCCAGAACCGAAGGACATGCTGCCGGAGAAGAAGCTCTATTCGACGCCATTGAAGGAGCAAAAGACGTAGGTATCCAGTGGCTAACCGTTTTCGCATTTTCAACTGAAAACTGGAAGAGACCTCCAGACGAAGTGAAGTTCCTGATGAACTTCAACGAGTCTCTCCTGGAACGGCGT
>DKNM01000079.1:18805-20487 GCA_002470695.1 Candidatus Neomicrothrix sp. UBA7388 | reverse complement strand
ACATGGAAAATTATTCGCGAGACCAATGCGTATCTTGAGAATGCTGAACCTTGGAAGATGGAACCCGGTGAAGATGTTGATGCAGTTCTCGGAGATGCGTTAGAAGTTCTCCGGATTATTTCAATTCTTGCTTCGCCGGCTGTACCAAATGCTTGTGCCGAAATTCGTCGACGTATTGGACTCCCCGAAAATGTCGAATCTGAGTACCTGCCGGAAAGCGTCGAGTGGGGTAAATATCCGCCGGGGCTCTCTGTAGAAAAAGGGGAACCGTTGTTTCCTCGATTGAAGTAACTCATGCGCTGGACTGATAATCACTGCCACTTACCTGACGACATTGATGCGGCGGCTCAAGTTGTCGCAAGCGCAAAGGAAGCTGGCGTCACGCGTTTAATAGATGTAGGAACCTCGGTCGGACACAGCATTCAATGTCTTAGGCGCGCAAAAGAATTTGATGGCGTTTGGTGCACCGCTGGCGTTCATCCGCATGATGCTAAAGACGGCTTAGAAGGGTTAGAGGATTTACTAACAGCGCCCGAAGTTGTTGCGTTAGGTGAATGTGGACTTGACTACTACTACGACAATTCACCCCGTGACGTTCAACGAAATATCTTTGCAGAGCAGATACATCTTGCTCATAAATACCAAATGCCCTTGGTTATCCACACCAGAGATGCTTGGGAAGACACTTTTGAAATCTTAGATACGGAGGGGGTCCCTACTAACACGGTTTTTCATTGCTTCACTGGCGGGCCCGATGAAGCTAAGGAAGGGCTTCAAAGGGACATTTACCTGTCTTTTAGCGGCATAGTTACTTTCCCTAATGCGCCAGAGCTACGCGACGCGCTTGCGATCACACCGTCCGATCGCTACATGGTTGAAACCGATGCACCTTATTTAGCTCCAGTTCCTCAGCGCGGAAAGCCGAATCAGCCCGCATGGGTCCTACATGTAGGAGAAAAGATGGCCTCAGTGAGAGGAATAGAGCTGAACCAGTTAGCCGAGGAATCTTGGCGAAATGCGTCCCATTTTTATGGCTTGGACGGTTGAGTAACGATTCAACTCATGTCGGTAGGATCATCTGATCAGCTTCGACGCCGGGCAAATTTAAATGCAACTTACTCCTCTAACCATCTGGCGAAGTAAAATTCCTCTCTTGGCGTTAGGAGTCGTCACGATTGCCATTGGAATATTGGCGTTTACCGAATCAGAGCAACACTCACACGAGGTAACTCCACCCGATAGCGAAAGAATGTTCGATGATGAGGCACCAGACCTAACGCCTTCAGGTTTTCGAATCGGGACGCTCGCCGTTGCTCTAATCGACGATTTATTTTCTGCAAACCAATCCCGTTTCGGGGATGTCACGCAACCCACCTCGGAATCGGGCACTTCGAAGATTTCAGGGTCGCTGACGCCGGATAGTTCGGCCGCTATATCCAAATCGTCTTCTCAAGCTGCTGCCACCAACCCGACTGTAGATATAGGTTCGACGGAAGAATCAACCATAGAAGCTGTCGACAGCTCCTCCTCAGGCTCCGATGGTGTATCCCCGGCGCCGGCCAACAGCGTGACAACAAGTGCGTTAAGAGATGTTTCAACTAGCTCAGACTCACTAATTCCTCGGCAATCTTCGAACACTAATGCAACTGCTCCTGTAGCGACTACCACGTCAACTAGTACGA
>DKNM01000079.1:0-18472 GCA_002470695.1 Candidatus Neomicrothrix sp. UBA7388 | reverse complement strand
GTCAACTAGTACGACCACCACGTCGACTACCGTTCCCTTGTCTTCATCGAGTCCCGTGACCAAGGAACCGGCTATGGACTCCGAAGAGCCTTATGCATCACCAACCTTGTATGGTCAGCCCTACCTTGCTGACTGGCCGAATCTTGCAATGTGGGAGCGAATGGCCTGGTGCGAATCGCGCAACACATGGGATATTGACACCGGTAACGGGTACTTCGGCGGTTTACAGTTTGCACTCGGGTCCTGGCAGTGGATGGGTGGCGAAGGCAGCCCATCTGACGCGAGCAAAGAAGAGCAGATATACAGAGCGAATCTTCTATGGAAATTCCAAGGATGGAATGGATGGCCGGGTTGCAAGGCTTACTTTGGTTGGACGAGATGGCAGACTGAAGAATGACGCTCTCCGTAAATGAGGTTCGGCAGTTACTGGATGAGGCTCAAATCGCGCCCAAAAAAAGCCTCGGACAGAACTTCGTTATTGATCCCAATACGGTCCGCCGTATCGCCCGTCTAGCCGAAGTAGGACACGGAGACAAGGTTCTCGAAATAGGTGCAGGTCTAGGTTCGCTGACGCTGGCTCTCGTTGAGACCGGAGCGAATGTCTTGGCGCTAGAGACCGATGGAGCACTTATCCCTTTGCTACGTTCCACGGTTGGGTCAAACGTCGAGATCCTTCAAGCGGATGTGCGTAACGTTTCCCTGGACAAGGTGCTTGAGGGCTCTGATTGGCATCTAGTTGCAAATCTCCCATACAACATCGCGACGTCGATCGTGCTTCAAGTATTAGATGAAGTACCTGCTGTCGGCCACCTACTAGTGATGGTTCAAAAGGAAGCGGGAGAGCGACTAGCGGCTTCGGCCGGCGATAAGGCCTATGGAGCCGTATCGGTTCGCGTAGCGATGCGAGCTAACGCCTCGATTGTCGGCCACATCTCACCATCGGTCTTTTACCCGAAACCAAAAGTTTCTTCGACGCTGGTCGCCATCGAGCGATGCAACAACCGGTTTAGCAATGAGGTTGAGCAGGAACTCATAAGCCTTCTTAGAACCGCCTTTGGCCAGCGCAGAAAGATGTTACGCAAAAGCTTAAAAGGCACTGTCGATGAAGAGTCAATAAAGCTTGCGGGTATCGATCCGACTTCGCGACCTGAGCAGTTGGATTTAGGTGCATGGGTAAGTCTTGCCGAGCAATCGATCGATGCGAGCTCATGAAGAGTGAGCGGATTTTGTGTCCGGCGAAGCTGACCCTTTCGCTTCAAATAAAGGGCCAACGGGATGATGGATTTCATTTCATCGATGCGGAAATGGTCTCGATTGACCTCTTTGATGAACTCTTTTTGGGAGCAGGATCAGGTTTCATCATCCGAGGACAAAAGGCTGGCTTGGATATTCCTATAGATGACAACAACTTGGTCAACAAGGCTCTGGCTTTTGTCGGCAAGAGCGCAAAAGTTGAGATCGACAAACAAATCCCAGCCGGGGCGGGCTTAGGCGGCGGCTCGACCAACGCCGCAGGTATATTGCGTTGGGCTGGGTTCAAAGACTCGGTCGCCGCTGCAGAACTAGGCTCAGACGTCTCATTCTGCCTCGCCGGCGGTCGTGCCCGAGTAACTGGGGTAGGTGAACTAGTTGAACCGCTCCCGTATCTCGAAAAAGAGTTGACGCTGTTAGTGCCACCAATAGGGGTATCCACCCCAAGGGTGTATGAAGAATGGGATGCCATGGGTTCACCCAAAGGTGGCAATGGTAACGATTTAGAACCCGCTGCCTTGCGCGTAGAGCCCCGGCTGGCGGATTGGCGCGACGCCTTGACCGAGTTCACAGGGAAGCCTGCCCGACTCGCTGGTAGCGGAGGCACTTGGTTCGTCGAAGGAACCTACGAGAAGTTCGTCTATCGCGGCGCATCCTCAATCACAGTTCGTACGCTACGGCCCGAGAGCACGATCTGAATTCGACCAGATGAGTTGAGTAGAACTTCTAGAACTTCGAACTATTTGTTACGGCGCTGATAGCGCGTGCGACGCAGCATCTTCTTATGCTTTTTCTTGCGCATACGCTTACGACGCTTCTTTACTAAGGATCCCATGAGGTTCGCAGGGTATCCGAAGCGCTGGCAAGAGCCAACGTGCTATTTCGACGACATTGTCTAATCAATATCCCATAACCCGCGCTCTCATCGTTAAGCTGGGCGTGTCGACCTAGCACTTAGCGTGCTCGACGGTCGGGGATCGTTCAATTGGCAGGACATCGGGTTTTGATCCCGACAATGGAGGTTCGAGCCCTCCTCCCCGAACTGGTTCTCTCGGACTAAATTTGAGCCACCTGCTGATGGCGTCAACGAACGGACCCCCCTGACGTGAATCAAAACTTATCCGAGCATCAGATGAAAGCACTTGTCCTCGCTGCGGGAAAAGGAACGCGGATGGGGTCCGAAATTCCTAAGCCGCTGCACTTACTGTGCGGACAGCCAATGGCAAATTACGTCATCGAAGCGTTGGCCCAAACTGAGGTAAGCAGCATCGTGGTCGTTGTCGGCTACCAATCGGCAGAAGTTAAGAAAACGATAACTAACAGCCTTCGAGTGCCCGCAAAATATGAGTTCGTTGAGCAAGAGGAACAACTCGGAACGGCTCACGCTACGTCCATTGCTATTGACGCGTTGATGGATCAAGAAAGTTTCGGCGATGTTCTTATTACCCCAGGAGACATGCCTCTTCTGCGGTCCCACACCTTGTCACAAGTTCAGCAAGTTCACACCAAGTCGGCCGCTGCAGCGACCTTGCTAACGGCTGACGTTGCTGAACCTGACGGCTATGGGCGAATCGTAAGAGATGAGGCAGGCGATATTCAACGAATCGTTGAGCATAGGGATGCTTCCGCAACGGAATTAGCGATTAATGAAGTTAATACATCGGTCTATTGCTTTGATTTCGACTTACTTGCGGCGGCGCTTCATAAGGTAGAAAGCTCAAATTCACAAAGTGAGCTTTACCTGACAGACGTGATCGAGATCATGGTGAAAGAGGGCCAACTGGTAACGTCAATTAAAGTTGCTGATGCAAATGAGGTCCTTGGGGTAAATGACCTTGAGCAACTTGCTAAGTGCGAGGATTTGATTGTTGCTAGGCAGGGGTTCGATCCTCGATAAGACGGTATTTAGAACAAGATCACTTATTGGGCCCGGAAGAGGCTGCCGCGTCAGCTACTGTCACGGGACCTATATGTAACTCTTCCAAACGCGGGGCGGCGATGGAACTCGTAACGAAAAAACGACTGCACCTATTCACTGGCCGGGCAAACCCGGTTCTTGCTGAGGAAATCTGCCAGCATTTGGGAATAGCTTTGGGCGACCCCGGCTTGATTGATTTCGCTAATGGGGAAATCAAGTGTCGCTTCGAGGAGTCGGTTCGTGGTGGCGATGTCTTTATTATCCAGAGCCATGCTGGGACCGAAAATATGAGCGTTAATGACGCGATAATGGAGCACCTGATAATGGTTGATGCGGCCAGAAGAGCTTCAGCAAAGCGCATCACTGCCGTAGCACCGTTTTACGGATACGCACGCCAGGATCGCAAAGCTCAAGGTCGAGAACCCATAACTGCGCGGCTCGTATCAGACTTGTTGCTGCAGGCTGGCGCCGACAGGCTCGTAAGCATTGACCTGCATTCCGGCCAGATACAGGGTTTCTTCGAAGGACCCGTGGACCACCTAACTGCCGCACCTGTATTAATCGATTACCTGCAGTCGGTTATCCCAGATCGTTCAGTAATTGTCTCTCCCGATACCGGTCGTGTGAAAGTTGCCGAACGGTACGCAAAAAAACTTGATTGCGAGGTAGCAACCATTTATAAGCGGAGGTCGCTGCAGGCAGCTAATGAAGTTGAAGCGCTCGGAGTCATGGGTGATGTGGAAGGGCGAACTTGCGTCATTATCGATGACATGGTGGACACGGCGGGAACAATTTGCGCAGCCGTGGATACCTTGTCCGCTCACGGAGCTTCTGACGTCTTGTGTGCTACCACTCACGCCGTCTTCTCGGGTCCCGCGGTGGACCGCCTCAAGAATTCAGCACTAAGTAGGGTTATCGTTACCGATACCGTTCCTATTCCTGACGCAAAGCGGTTTGACAAACTAGAAATTCTGAGCGCGGCGGGAATTCTGGCTGATGCACTTGAGTCCGTCTTCGAAGATACTTCAGTTTCGGAGATCTTTGACGGTGAAAACCACTCCTGAAGAAGACCCCGCCCAGCGTGAGTGATGAGTAGACAGTGGCTCTACACTGGTGGCTCGCAAAGGCCCGCAGAAATAGCGCCGCCTGCACATTTCTTTTCAGGAGTCATAAGCGATGTCGTCAGAAATAAAGCTTGAGGCCAACACAGGTCGTGACCAAGGCAGCCGCTCATCGCGGAGATTGCGTCGCGAAGATAAAATTCCCGCTGTTGTTTATGGCCAAGGCAAGGATCCGCTTCCAGTAACTTTGGACCGCCCTAAATTTAGGGCGGCCTTGAATGCGGCAGGCCCCAACGCCGTTATTACCCTCGACGTTGACGGAAATGACTGTCTTACGATCGTAAAAAATATGCAGCGCGACCCGATAGCCAACCGCGTTACTCACGTCGACTTTATGTTGATAGATATCGACCAGAGGTTGATCGTTGATGTGCCGATTACGCTCACCGGCGACGCTGTTTTAGTAAGGCAAGAGGGTGCTGTTGTCCAACAGCAAATGATGACCTTGACCGTTGAATCGCCCGCCGGCAACATTCCCCAGGTTTTCGAAGCTGACATATCGGAGATGTCTATTGAAAATCCGATACGAGTTTCTGACCTTGAGATGGGTAGTGGTGTTGTGCCACAGGTCGAAGAAGATTCTCTTATCGCAATTGGGCAACGCAGTAGAGCCGCAGTCGCTGCTGAAGATGCTGAAGGAGCAGAAGCAACGGAAATGGCAGAAGGCGAAGAGGTCAGCGAGGTATCGACTGGAAGCGCTGATGATGCCAGCGATGACGCTGGCGAAGATAGCTAAGCTCGCCGACTGTGTCGGTATTTCGTCGCGCCGCCCAACGGCGCGGCACTCCAGCCGACTACCTGGTCGTGGGTCTTGGAAACCCGGGCGATAAGTATCTTGGAAGCCGCCACAACCTCGGCTACGAAGTCATCGAAAAGCTTGCGGAGATGCAGCGAGCGAAGTTAGAGGTCTCTCGTCCGGCCAAGGCGCGAGTTGCCGTAGTTGATTTCTTCGGTCTTCGGTGCATTCTCGCTTGCCCGACTACTTATATGAACCTAAGTGGTGAGGCCGTATCTCCATTAATAAGGAACAATGGCGTGACGGATATTAGTCGGGTGATTGTTGTCCACGATGAGCTTGATTTGGAGCCCGGGAGGGTAAAAATCAAGCGCGGCGGTTCTTCCGCTGGTCACAACGGTTTGAAGTCCATTAGTCAGCATTTAAAGAACGACGAATTTATTCGCATCCGAGTTGGGGTCGGGAAACCCCCTCACCCTGATCAAGGAAAAAATTGGGTTTTGCGGCGACCAAGCCCCGACGATCGATCGATGCTCGATAGGGGCGTTGAGACGGGTGTTGAAGCGGCAAGACTAGTTATTGAAGATGGCGTTGATTTAGCCATGAATGAAATCAATGGTCGACAGCTATGAAGGAGCCAGGCGCCTTATCCCTCTTGCCTAAGCGCTTAGCTAATGAAGGCTCCCTGCGTCAGCTACTTGGCCGCAAGTCGGCTGAGGTAGTGGTAACTGAAGCAGCGCGCGCCTTTTTCATAGCTGGCCTTGCCGAAATCAGCAAAAAAAGGCCGATCGTGGCCGTTACTTCGACAGCTAGTGAAGCTGAACGTCTGAGGGATGATCTGCTTATCTGGCTGGGAGAGGATCGAGTCTGTCTGTTTCCTGCATGGGAGACGCTGCCTTTCGAGAGGGTAAGCCCGGGCACCGAAACAATGGGGCAAAGAATTGAACTGTTCCGGAAATTAAAAAATGGGAACCCACCAGAGGTAGTCGTAGCTCCAATTCGGTCGATGCTCCAAAAAATTAACCCCGACGTCTTAGATTTGCCGATCACGACTCTAAGAAAAGGTGATTCTGCCGACCTTGCGACACTTGCGACCACTTTGGTAGACGGCGGATATCGCAGAGAGCACCAAGTTGAAAGGCGTGGCGATTTTGCGATTAGAGGCGGGATTCTTGATGTGTTTCCCGCTACGGGTCAAAACCCAATAAGGATGGATCTTTGGGGTGATCTAATTGATCGTTTAACGAACTTCTCGATAACAGATCAAAGATCGAAGGCCGACGTCGAATTGGCTAAAATCGTTCCTACTCGGGAAATCGTGCCGAGCTTGAGACTCCAAACAAGAGCCCAGCGACTTATAACGGAGGAGCCTTGGGGTAAGGAACATTGGGAGCGAATAGCGACCGGACAGTTTTTTGACGGCATGGAGTCCTGGCTTCCATGGCTAGTTGAAGAAGAATTAGTCATAGGTGACTTGCTGCCTAAAGATGCCCTTGTGCTCTTGATCGATCCAAAGCGATTAAGAGATCGATCTGCAGAGTTAACCGATGATGAAGCGGCGCTAGCCAAGTCATTGGCCACCACTTGGGAGGTGCCGAAGGAAGGCGAAGCAAATACCAAATTGCCTTCGATGCACGTCACGTATGAGCGGGCTTTGCGAGAAAACAGTTCCGATCTCTGGATGCTCACCAGCACAAGATCCCATTCTGATCAAGCCGCATTTGATACCCAAGCATGGGAAAGTCCAGCAGGGGGTATGACTCGTTTACTGAAACAGATTCGCGACGTTTCCTCTGTTCGCGGAAATCAACTAGTTGTCGCTGCTAGCGGCGATGGGTCAGCTCAAAGAGTTGCTTCAACACTGCGTTCAGAAAACATAGAGGTTGATGTCAGCGAAGACGAGATTCTCGAAAGTTTGGAGAAAGATGTCGTTGTAACGGCCTCCTTAGAATATGGATTTATTGCTCCCGAAATTGGGCTTGCAGTTCTGACCGAGAGAGATATCACCGGACGTCGGAGAACTCACAGAGTTGCTCGAACGAGAAATTCCGCGCAGAGGACATTTGAAGACCTGCAGACCGGCGATTTTGTGGTGCACCATCACCATGGAGTGGCGAAATATTCGGGAATGGAACATCGACGTCTTATGGGTTCGGAACGCGACTATCTAGTCCTTGACTTCAAGGGTTCCGACAAGCTCTATCTTCCGAGTGATCAAGTAGCTTTGATCCGTCCGTATGTAGGCGGTGAACTCCCTTCCTTAAGTCGTATGGGCGGAATTGAGTTTGCCAAACAGAAGCAACGTGTTCGTAGCGCAGTATCTGAAATTGCTCAAGAGCTCGTTCTGCTTTATCAGTCACGAATTCAAAGTCCTGGACACTCGTTCCCTTCTGAGACTCCGTGGATGAGAGAACTCTCTGATTCGTTTGTATTTGAAGAGACGCCAGATCAGATGACTGCCATTCAGGAAGTCTTGAACGATATGGAGTCGTCTCACCCAATGGACAGGCTTATCTGTGGTGATGTGGGATTTGGTAAGACCGAAGTAGCAATGAGAGCAGCATTCAGCGCGGTCGCCGATGGCAAACAGGTTGCCGTCCTTGTTCCAACAACACTATTAGCTCAGCAACATCACCAAACGTTCGAAGAAAGATTTTCATCTCACCCGGTCCGCGTCGAAGCGCTGAGCCGCTTCTTGACAGGGGCACAACAACGTAAAGTGATACAAGACGCGGCTGCCGGCACGGTCGACGTGTTGATCGGAACTCATCGTCTCTTATCGGAAGATGTTCGCTTCAAAAGCTTGGGACTATTGATTGTTGACGAAGAGCAACGATTCGGCGTCACGCATAAGGAGTCGATCAAGAAATTTAAGACTGATATTGATGTTTTGACGTTGAGTGCCACTCCGATACCTAGAACCCTTGAGATGAGCCTCACAGGTATCAGAGACCTCTCACTGCTCCAAACAGCGCCCGCTGAGAGACAGCCAATATTGACTCATGTTGGTGAATACGACGAGAGGGCAGTGGTTGAAGCGATTAAGAGGGAATTGCTTCGCGAAGGTCAAGTGTTCTTTGTTCATAACAGAGTTGAAGATATCGATGCTGTGGCGCAACAACTTCGTGAATTAGTTCCAGATGCACGGGTCGGTGTTGCTCATGGGCAGATGGATGAGGGGTCACTGGAAACAGTTGTAATAGACTTTTGGGAGCGTTCCTACGACGTCCTAGTGTGCACCACAATTATCGAGTCCGGAATTGATATGCCGAGTGTGAATACTTTGGTTGTCGATCGGGCAGACCTAATGGGGCTAGGTCAATTACACCAGCTGCGAGGACGTGTAGGGAGATCAGGTCAGCGGGCTTATGCCTATTTATTTTACCCGCCCAACAGAATTCTCACGGAAAAGGCACATGAGAGGCTAAAGACAATCGGAGAAGCTACTCAACTGGGCTCTGGCTTCCGCATAGCGATGCGGGATCTTGAGATTCGCGGGGCAGGCAATTTGCTCGGAGGTGCCCAGTCAGGTCATATAGCGGCCGTTGGTTACGACCTTTACTGTGAAATGGTGACTGAAGCAGTTGCAGAGCTCAAAGGAGAGCCGAGTTCTCGGGCACCCGAGATTAATATCGACCTTCCGATCAAAGCTTTCATACCAAGTGATTATGTTGAGACTGAAGAACAGCGGTTGGAGGCATATAGAAGGCTCGCGAGTGTTAGCGAACTTGTCGAAGTCGCTGATATTGAGGCTGAATGGGTAGATAGGTACGGGCAGGTTCCGGAGTCGGCCAAAACCTTGCTCCATGTGGCCCTGCTTCGATCTGAGTGCATTCGTTTGGCTATCGATGACATCAATGCCAATAGTCGAAAGCGTGTTCGTATTTCTCCTCTTAACCTCAGTCAAGGTGAGCAAGTCCGTTTCCGTCGCTTAAGTGCCAGTGGCTCGTTTAAGAGCGGCACGTTCAAGGAGGAATCTCAGGAGTTGACTATTCAAGTAGATGACATAACTGAAGAACTTCCTGGCCAGCTCTTTCAATTTCTTCGAGAGCTTCGACCTGCTGAATAGAGTTTGACCGCCTACCCTTTGCGTCGAGGTAATTAATTCAATGAAGAAGTCCCGACTATTACTCTTGTTGACGGTTTTGTTTGTCGTCGCGCTTATTTCCAGTTGCGGTTCCGCTTCCGAAGGCTACGACCGAGAGCAAGTTTTTAAGAGCGTTGACCAGGACGATGACGGCATCGCTTTGCGGAGCGACTTTGAACTGGCTGTCGCATTAACGGAGCCCTCTAGTGTGGCAGCGACCTATCCGGGAGGTGAGGTCACCGTAGAGGCTGTCCTTCGAAGCTTGGAGGAATCTCCGCCCAGTCGCCTTGTCGATCCTTCTAACCCAGCTCCAGAGTTTTTTATGGCGCGCTTAACTTCGATGCTCCGACTTCGTTTAGCGGCAGTCGCGATTCAAGATGCAGGATTTGCAATTGACTTCGAGGTAGACGACGTTGCATTGAACTCCCAAGTGCAAGCCCATGTTTCGGGTGGATTTGAGAGTTGGGCGAGAGTAAAGGCTTTCGAAGCTGATTCGCGGCTTGAAAAGTTTTCCACTCCTCACTGCGTGACGGTAATAGCAGCGGTGACAGAGTCGGAAGCTGCATTGGCTAAGACACGTATAGATTCTGGTGAATCTGCAGCCGTTGTAGCTTCGCAAGTCAATATGCCGGGCGTTACTCGTACATCTAATGGGGATGTCGGATGCGCAAACTTGTTGGAATGGGCGAATACGTTTAATGAAGCTGCGGCGCCGTTAGGGGAAATGGTTGCAGGCGAAGTCTCAGAAGTTGTCTCCATGGCATCAGATTTCAGCCCTTCGGGTCGGCTCTGGATGGTGTTCGTAGTTCGAGAACTAAAGTTCGAAGAAATGGACCCTTTAGCTTTGGGGCCTTTCGCGCAACAAGTTTTGGCAGATCTAGTTGTTGACTACTTTGTGCAAGTCTCCCCAGCCATTGGCCAATGGGACGACGTCGACTTATCCGTTAAGTCGCCTCGGTAGGCCCAGCTTTGCGCCGCATCATTGTCAGCGGCCTCGGGCCAGGAAACGGTCTTTTGGTTCCGGATTTCGCGCGCAGGATGGCAAGGGAGCACCCAACTTTCCTCCGAACCAAACGCCACCCAAGCGCTAGTTTGTTCGGTGATTTAGAGTCGTTCGATAGCCTGTACGAATCGCAAGCAACCATCTCCGATGTCTATGCGGCGATCGTTGAAAGGCTAATTTCGGAAACAAGGGATAGTGAGACGATTGGTTACCTGGTTCCGGGATCACCTTTAGTTGCGGAGCGCACGGTTGAATTGCTTCGAAGCCGCCCGGAAGTCGATGTTGAAGTGATTCCTTGCGTGTCGTTTCTGGATCTAGTTTGGTCGAGATTAGAAATTGACCCATTTAAAGCCAAGGTCACTCTGATTGATGGCCAAAATTTCGAAAGTGAAATTGTGGGCGTGCGCGGAGCGGCACTTGTTTCGCAGTGCGACAACCAGTTTGTCTTGTCGGACATCAAACTGGCCTTAGACGGAGATAGCTCCCATGTCGTCAAAGTTATGCAGCGTCTGGGAATGGACGACGAGCACATTTTCGAAGTTGAGTGGAATGACCTTGACCGGATCGTGCGTGCCGATCATCTGACCTCTCTCTGGATTCCGGAACTGCCTCAACCGGGAGAGAAGCAAGAAGTCGATGCGTTACGATCTCTAGTTGCGCAACTGAGAGCTGAGTGCCCATGGGATAGAGCACAGACTCACCAAAGCCTCGTGCCTGGCTTGCTGGAGGAAGCCAATGAAGTGGTTTCGGCTATCGAGGCTTTGGACTTGGCAGATGGCTCTTTTGATCACTTAGTCGAAGAGCTCGGGGATTTGCTATTCCACATCTTCTTGCAGAGTGCTATTGGCGAAGAGAATGGTTCCTTCGATTTGGATGATGTCGCTGCTGCGGTATTGGCGAAAATGGTTCGTCGACACCCCCATATCTTTGAACGCAAGCCTGGTTCTCCGATGCCCAGCCTTGAAGAGCTTGCCGATCAATGGAAGGCGATAAAGGCAAGCGAGAATAACGACTGATCAATGTTTCCGCCCTGGCGTCCACGGCTACGATCGGATGGTAACTCTGAGGTTACGGTGAGTCGAGGTCTATAGGAGTGTCCATATGAGCAGCATTGTGAGCGTAATTGGCAGGGAAGTGATCGACTCTCGCGGTAACCCAACTGTTGAAGCTGAAGTGCATCTGGCTAGCGGAGCTATCGGTAGAGCCCAAGTCCCTTCGGGAGCATCAACTGGTCGGTTCGAAGCAGTCGAGCTCCGCGATGGCGAAGATCGTTTTAATGGCAAGGGTGTGCTTAGAGCAATTGATCACATCAACACTGAAATTAACTCGGCCTTGGTCGGTACCGATGCTTCAGATCAGCGCCTTGTCGACATGACAATGATTGATTTAGATGGTACGCCTAACAAGGGTCGGCTCGGAGCCAACGCAATTCTGGGCGTTTCATTAGCAAGCGCCAGGGCATCTGCGATTGACGGTGGAGTTCACTTGTATCGCTACCTAGGCGGAGCTAACGCGCATGTGCTTCCTGTCCCGATGATGAACGTCATCAATGGCGGTGAGCACGCTGATAACAACGTGGACTTGCAAGAATTTATGATTATGCCTTTAGGGGCAGCCTCTTTTTCGGAAGCGCTGCAATGGGGAGTCGAGACATACCATGTCCTGAAAGCGGTCTTAAGGGAACGAGGTCTTTCTACTGCCGTGGGTGACGAAGGAGGTTTTGCGCCTGATTTGGCGAGCAATGAAGAGGCTTTATCGTTGTTGGTGGCGGCGATCGAAAAAGCAGGTTTCAATGCCGGAACAGATATCGCCTTGACGATTGATGCTGCTTCGTCAGAGTTCTATCGGCAAGGCCAATACCGACTTGAAGGTGAAGGTCGCAGTCTGGAATCAGCAGAATTTGCTGCGTATTTGGCGGGGTTATGTGATCGATATCCGATTGTTTCCATTGAAGACGGCATGGATGAAGAAGATTACGATGGGTGGGTTGCTCTTACGCAGTCTTTGGGTTCTGGAACCCAATTGGTAGGAGATGACTTGTTCGTTACTAACAGCCAGCGTCTCGAAGACGGTATTAGCCGAGGGATAGCCAATTCTATCCTTGTCAAGGTAAACCAGATAGGCACATTAACTGAAACGTTAGAAACTGTGGGTCTGGCGAGCGCGAGTGGTTACTCCAGCGTCATGTCGCATCGATCAGGCGAAACGGAAGATACGACGATCGCAGATCTTGCGGTTGCGACTAATTGTGGCCAGATAAAGACCGGTGCGCCAGCCCGCTCTGACAGAGTGGCAAAATACAATCAATTGTTACGTATAGAGCAGAGCCTCGGCGAGGCTGCTGTGTACAAAGGTAGGGACGCGTTAGCGGTTGGCTGAGACTCCTAACGAAAAAGCTGGCGAAGCGCACCAGGGCAACGGGCGAGATCGTCACCGTCGATTACGTCGAAAGTTTCGGCTTTCTCCCGCAAGGTTTCGACTTGGGCGTGTCGGGCAACGCGTCCTTTTCGCTCTGGTGTTAGTTGCAGGGCTTTCGCTCCTAGCAGCGCTATTCTTGCCCTACCGCCAGTACATGGATCAAGAAGAGAGTGTCCAAAGAGCGGAACAAGAGCTAGTTGAACTTCGTGAGCAACGGACTCAATTGGAAGAGCGGCTTGAGAAGGCCAATGATCCAATTGAAAAGGAACGATATGCGCGCGAGCAGATGTCTCTTGTCTACGAAGGCGATGAAATTTTTAGGGTTGTAGTTCCCGACGATGTGCTTCAGCTGCCAGAAGGCTGGCACTTACCTGGTGTCGCATTTCTTGTAACTGGGAAATTGCCATAGCTTTTAGCAATGAAGCTGGTTTAGACGTCGGTCATCACTCTAAAAGCACGCTCAACAATGACATCCCTGTGTTTATCTGGGTCAACCCCTCTTTGTTCTAACGAAAGGCGAATAATTCCGACTGCGCCCGCGGCGCGCATGCGGTCTTCGACCGAAGGATTGGGGCCCACGAGGTAGCTATAGAAGTCTCTTGCTTGGCTTCGTAGGCGTTGACCGATGGGACTGTGCTGAATTGCGGCGTCGTTGTAGACAAGCCGAAATACGTGAATGTCATCTGCCAAGACGTCGTAGTATTGAGAAAGTGCTTCTCGCATCGAGTCAGTGCTTTGGTCAAAGTCTCTAATCCGCTCCAAAAATGCGTCGCTGGTATCGTGAAGTTTGGCCGCTAATCCTTCAAGCACATCATTTTTTGACGCGAAGTGGTAGTAGAGCGCTGCCGGTGTGATGTCGAGACTTGCAGTCAATTGACGTATCGATGTGCCGTCGTAGCCGTGAATAGCGAACAGTTTCCGCGCATTTTCCAAAATTTGTGTCTTGGTGTCGATTGGATCTTCGTTTATGTCATCAACGACGGGCATATCGAGAACTTATCTAACAAAAATTTGAAATAGGTGACCTGAGCCTACAAACTAAGGAATTCATTTTTGTGATCTTAGACAAAACACTTTTTAATCCAGAGCGACCGTAGCGAAGGTGTATCGCCTGCGCCGCAAATTTTGAGTGGTTCTATAAAGAAGTAGTGAGTTCCGTGAGGCAATGTTTGGATTGATAGGGCATTATTGAGGCCGGTCGTAATGCCGCCCTACTGTTGGAGGAAGGGATCAACTGTGGAGATCAGCGTAAGCGTTAATGGTACGCAACGTACTAGTGAGGTGGAAGCCCGAACCCTGCTCGTCTATTACTTAAGAGACGAACTCGGGTTGACTGGGACCAATGTTGGATGCGACACATCATCCTGTGGTGCGTGCACAGTGCACGTCAACGGAGAGTCGGTTAAGTCTTGCACAATGTTGGCGGTTCAGGCCGACGGTGAAAATGTAACCACTATCGAGGGTCTAGCTCCCTCAAGTGATGAACTGCACCCGATGCAAGAGAGCTTCCGTGAACATCACGGTCTTCAGTGCGGCTACTGCACTCCTGGCATGGTGATGGCTGCATGTTCCCTCCTTGATGAGAATCCGCGCCCAAGCGAAGCAGATGTTAGAGAAGGTCTTGAAGGCAATCTTTGCAGATGCACCGGGTATCACAACATCGTTAAAGCTGTCTTGGCCTGTAGTGGCCAAGACGTGAGCTGAAAGCAGGGGGTTATGATTCCAGCTTCTTTTGACTACGTAAAAGCTAGTTCGGCGGATGAGGCGATATCGCTGATTAGCGAACATGGCGATGAGGCTAAGTTGCTTGCCGGGGGCCACTCGTTGATTCCGATGATGAAATTGCGGCTAGCCGTGCCCAGTGTGCTCGTTGATATTGCGGGCGTTCGAGACCTTAGTCACGTAGAAGATCGCGGAGACCACATCGCAATCGGAGCCTTAGCAAAACATCGAAGCATAGAGACTAGTGATCTGCTAATTGCTCAATGCCCAATGTTGGCCCACGTCGCTAGCAAGGTCGGCGATCCCCAGGTCCGGCATAGGGGAACAATCGGGGGATCTCTCGCTCACTCGGACCCTGCATCTGATCTTCCTGCGGCAGTGTTGGCGCTTGGAGGTTCCTTAATCGTTCAGGGGCCAAATGGTCAACGCGAGATTGCGGCTACCGATTTTTTCACTGGCTACTTTGAATCTGCCCTAGCAGAAGATGAGATGTTGACCGAAGTCAAAGTGCCCAAATCGCCTGGTACCAATTGGAATTACCAGAAATTCAACCGCAGAGCTCAGGATTGGGCAATCGTTGGGGTCGCAGCAGCTCAAGTGGACGGCGCTATGCAGGTTTCGTTGGTAAATATGGGCTCGACTCCGCTTCGCGCAACCGCTGTTGAAACGGCGCTTGCTTCGGGTGCCTCGGCAGCGGAAGCCGCTGATGAAGCGGCTAACGGCACTGAGGCTCCCACCGATCTCAATGCTTCACCAGAATACCGGGCTCATCTAGCGCGGGTCCTGACCAAGCGAGCTCTCGAGGCGAGTGGCGTAGAATAACGGCGGGCTCCGGGAGCCTGAACTTGAGGCGCAGTTCTTATGGGCTGGTGGCTGATTGAGAACTAATCCAACAAACCTGAAGCCTGACCCCCATCAATGAGCAGGCCTGTGCCGGTAATGAATTTTGCTTGCTCTGAGCATAGGAAGGCCACTGCCGCTCCGAAGTCGTCAGCATCACCAGTGATGCGTGCCGGAACTGAAGATGCGGCGGTTTCTCTGTCTGGGACGATTTTCGCGACACGGTCAGTCCAATGAGTGCCGGGTTGGGCAGAGTTAACTGTTACCCCATCTCCGGCCACTTCCCTGGCGGTGATCTTGAGGAAACTTGTAAGTCCCGCTCTCGCAACTGAACTCGCCATTAGGAACTCGATCGGCTGTTTAACGCCAACACTTGTGATTGCGCAGACTCGCCCCCAGCCGCGTTCTCGCATCGCCGGGATAGCGGTTCGACACATTTCGATCATTGATCTGCAATTCATGTCGAACGCTGCCTGATAAGCATCAAGATCGGTGTTTTCGAACGTCCCTGGCGGTGGCCCACCGGCATTCGTGACGAGAATATCTAATTGCCCCAAACTAGTAATCGCTTGCTCGACAAACTCACGGGCGGATGCCGGGCTGGCTAAGTCCGCCTCGATAGCGATGATCTCGCCATCTACAGAGTCCACGGCTGTTTGCAGTTTTGATGCGTCTCGTCCGCAGATAGCAAGACGAACACCTTCAGCTGCGAGAGCTTTAACAGTTCCTAAACCCAGTCCGGCCGACCCCGCGGCTACCGCTGCTGTTCGTCCTCTGATACCCAGATCCATGTTTAAATCCCTTCAAATGTATGGCCGAAACATATCGGTAAATTGGGACTCTCTGCTGAATCACCATCTGGTGAGGGCTAAATCGTGTCGAGGCCGTATTCTGGTAACAGCATGTTTGAGTTTCCAAATTCTCCGGACGAAGTTCTTAAGGCGCTAACAGAAAACGATTATTTAAGCGATGAAGGTTTGGCGACCGTAGTTTTTCTCTCGCTCACAATGCAACGACCTCTATTCCTTGAGGGCGACGCCGGTGTGGGTAAAACTGAGTTGGCAAAGGCTCTAGCCTCTTGGACGGATAGCGAACTAATTCGATTGCAGTGTTATGAAGGCATTGACTCCTCGCAGGCCCTCTATGAGTGGGACTACACCCGTCAACTTCTTCATTTGAGAAGCGCAGAAGCTTCAGGGCGAGCACAAACTGAAATTGAGGTCGTCGAAGACGAGTTGTACTCCGAACGTTTTCTTGTTCGGCGACCGCTTCTGAGGGCTATCGATCCAGCCCCGGGGAAACGGCCAGTATTACTAATCGATGAGATAGACCGCGCAGATGATGAATTCGAAGCGTTTCTTCTCGAGATCTTGTCGGACCACACGGTGACTATCCCAGAGTTGGGAACTATCGGGGGAGCGGTAACTCCAATAGTGGTCGTTACCTCAAACAGAACTCGAGACGTTCACGATGCCTTGAAACGGCGATGTCTCTACCACTGGGTAAACCACCCTGAACTCGAGCGTGAAATAGAAATTATCCGGCTCAAGGTTCCCGACGTCAGTAATCGTTTGGCGCGCCAAATCGCATTGGCTGTCGGTTCTTTACGAGGGCAGGGGCTCTACAAACCTCCTGGAGTTGCAGAAACGATTGATTGGTCAACTGCGATTGGAAAACTTGGTCAAGAGACGCTTAATGAGGAAACAATTCGCTTATCGCTGGGAACGGTTTTGAAGTACCGAGAGGATCAGAATCGCGTAGCCGAACAGGGGATCGAGATGATCATGGCTGCGGTTGAGAATGAGTGACGAATCTGAAGAGGTGCTTTGTAATGGGTCGGCTGAAATAGCGGTTGCGTTCTGTCGAATTCTTCGCGGCGCCGGTTTGGAAGTTCCGATCAGCAAAGTGACTACTTTCGTTGAGGCTTTGGGGAGGGTAGGGCTTGAAGAGAAGCTTCCCGTTTACTGGGCGGCTCGGTGTACGTTGCTTTCAAACCCGGGTGAAGTGGATGCATTTAACAGAGCGTTCGAGGTCTTTTGGGAAAGAAAGGCTTTGTCCCGTCTGGAGATCGCTGTTCCATCAGTGAGTGTTTCCCTAGCAACGGATGCGGGGGAAGACGATAGCGAGATAAACGGAGATAACGATGGCAACGCTGGCCCAATTATTCAGCTTCGTTATAGCCCTGTAGAGACGTTGAGAGAGAAAGACTTTGCTGAATGTACCGCAGCGGAGTTGAACGAATTAAGGAAATTAATGGGGAGTCTGCGACTGGGCTCAACTACGCGCGCCTCTAGAAGAAGAGTCCGTTCGAAGCACCAAACTCAGATACCAGATATGCGGAGAACTATCCGTCGAGCAGTGAGTTTAGGAGGAGAGCCCATTGAGAGAAAATTTCTGCGAAGAGACCGGCGTCCACGCCGGTTGATTCTTTTGGTTGACGTATCGGGGTCGATGGAACCTTACGCGCGTGCGCTAATTCGATTCGCTCACGCAACGGTCGTAGGCAGAACGCGTGTTGAAGCGTTCGCAATCGGAACTCGTTTAACGCGCGTTACTCGGGAACTTTCTTCACTCGACCCTGACGCCGCTCTCGACGCCGCTTCGGATGCTGTTTCTGACTGGTCTGGGGGCACTCGTCTGGGTTCCACCATTAGAGACTTCAATGACCAATGGGGTATTCGTGGAATGGCGCGCGGCGCTATTGTTGTCATTCTCTCAGACGGCTGGGATCGAGGCGATCCTCAAATTCTCTCCGAGCAAATGGAACGCCTCCATAGGGTAAGTTTCAGACAAATATGGGTAAATCCCTTGAAGCACACGCCTGGTTATGCTCCTCTTGCCAAAGGAATGGCGGCTGCTTTGCCGCACACGGATCAATTCATCGAAGGACACTCATTCGAGTCGCTTGAGCGGCTTGCAGAGGCCGTTACTGCATGAATATGGGAGCATAGCTAAATGGACGAAATACTCGATGACATCGAAAGATGGTTTGGACTGGGTCAAAGAGTAGCTGTTGCACGCGTCGTAGATATAGAAGGCAGCGGCCCGCGTGAACCTGGAGCTGCAATGGCTGTTAATGCTCTGGGCGAAGTGGCCGGCTCAGTGTCGGGGGGTTGTGTCGAAGGTGCCGTCGTAGGCGAAGCTTTGGAATTACTGGAGGGCCGTAGATCGTCTGGCATTACAACCTTTGGCTATAGCGATGATGAAGCTTTTGCAGTTGGGCTGACTTGCGGCGGCACGATCCATTTATTCATAGAGGAACTCGACTGGTGAAACCGATTTACGAGCGTTTTCGAGACTCCATTCGGTCGGAGATACCCGTAGCGCTAGCGACATTGATTGAAGGACCTCGGATTGGCTCCAAACTTCTAGTTGA
>DKNM01000009.1:31847-36738 GCA_002470695.1 Candidatus Neomicrothrix sp. UBA7388 | reverse complement strand
AAGGATGTTGCCTGAACTTGAGTCCCAAGTAAAGACAGGCCAAATGAACCCAGTAAGCGCTGTAAGTCTGCTCCTCAACGAGTTTCTTAAGACACCGTGACGCTTCCAACTGGTTAACGAACCTGACCGGCACGAGGGGCGTTAGGCACCAGGACAAGCACTCCGAGGCGGTTAAGCCCAGTATGGCTGTTCTGAGTCCGAGGGTTGGACTTACCTGGAGTAAGACCCCAGGCAGTCTTGCAAAAACGACTGAGGTGGCTTAATCAGAAAGGGCACGATAGATAAATGAACTTGCTACGAACCGACAGGTAAGCGGACCAAGTCAAAAATCTTCGTCGAAGGCCACGTCTCCCTCAACACCGTGTTGATAGGCAGCGACTGTACGTTCGAAAAAGTTTGTGAGCTCTTGGACATCTTGAAGTTCCATAAAATCAAACGGGTTCTTGGAGCCATAGCGTTTAGGCAATCCCAACTGTGCCAAACGTTGGTCAGCGACAAACTCCAAATAGGTTCTTGTATCTGTTGCGGACATTCCAGCAACGCCGCCCGAAAGCACATCCTCGGCAAATTGACTCTCGACTTCTATAGCCTCTTCAAGCATTTCCACTATGCGAATCGAAAGGTCCTCATCGAATAATTCAGGTTGCTCCTGGCGAATAGTCTTAACGACTTCAAAGGCAAAGTTCATATGGCAGGACTCATCGCGGAAAACCCAATTGGTTCCTGCAGCTAGACCATTAAGGAGACCTTTACTGCGCAGAAAATACACGTACGCGAACGCAGCAAAGAAAAACAGCCCCTCTATACAAGCAGCAAAGCAAACCAAATTGAGCAGAAACTGTTTTCTTTCTTCCTCAGTGCGCAGTTCCCCTAGATCATCAATGCTGCCCATCCACTTAAAGCAAAACTCTGCCTTTCGACGAATGGACGGGATGTTCTCTATTGCCGCAAAAGCTTCCGCCCGCTCATCGTGATCAGGAATGTAATTATCCAACAACGTTAAATAAAACTGAACGTGCAACGCCTCTTCGTAAAGCTGCCGACTGAGGTACATCCTCGCTTCAGGACTATTGATGTGCTGGTAAAGATTCAAAACCAAATTGTTGGCGACAATCGAATCGCCAGTTGCAAAGAACGCGACCAAGCGGTTAATGAGATGCCTCTCTGCAGGCAACAACTTGCGATCCAAGTCGACTACGTCATCTGAAAAGTCGATTTCTTCGACCGTCCAAGTGTTCTTGATTGCGTCTTTGTACATCTCAAAGAACACGGGGTATTGCATCGGCCTTAACGTGAGGTTAAATCCCGGGTCGAGAATGCTTCCCGGAGCTCCGACCTCCCTGCCTACATCAACACTGTCTTGGCTGGATAGCTCTTGTTCAGCGTAATTGTTATCTGGTTCTACTAATGCCATTGGTTGTTTCTTCTCAGTTGCTTAAATCGTTGCTAGTCGCAGGCTTCGCACGCCTCAGGATTTTCCAACGAGCAGGCGATTGCTTCCTCGTCGGTAAAGGGAGAGCTCTCCGAAGGAGTCCCCTCTGGAGCAGGCCCGCTGTCTGAAGGGCCTGTCGTTGTCTGATTAATGCGCGTAGCTGGTCTCGAGCGCAAGTAATACGTTGTTTTCAAACCACTTTTCCATGCGTGCATATACATAGATGACAACTTGCCAATGCTTGGGCTCTCCATAAAAAGATTGAGTGATTGACTCTGATCGATGTACGCGCCCCTGCTCGCTGCCAGGTCGATTAAAGATCGTTGAGGGAGCTCCCACGCTGTTCGGTAAACCTTGCGCAAATCTTCGGGGATTTCTTCGATCTCTTGAATAGACCCCTCTGCCCTTTTGATTTTTTGGGCCATGTCCTCACTCCAGAGACCCCGCTCTTGAAGTTCATTAACTAAGTAACGATTGATCTGCAGAAATTCGCCAGAAAGTGTTTCCCGTTTGAAGAGATTCGATACTTGAGGCTCTATACATTCGTAACAGCCAGCGATTGACGCGATCGTTGCAGTAGGCGCAATCGCTATCATCAGCGAATTGCGCAGACCGTGCTGGCTAATGCGGTCTTTGAGAGCTTCCCATCGTTGGTTATCACTCGGCTCTACACCCCAAAGGTCAAACTGTAGATCGCCGGCCGCTGCTCTTGTCTCTTTGAAACTTTCATGAGGGCCATGCTCCGCAGCAAGCTCGCAACTCGCTGACAGCGCAGAGTAATAAATTTCTTCGCTGATCTTAGTAGAGAGAGCAAGAGCTTCTGGGCCGTCAAACGCCATCCCGAGCTGGAAGAACACGTCTTGTAGACCCATCAGACCCAAACCAACTGGTCGCCACTTGCTATTGGAGACACCGGCTTCGCCAGTGGGATAAAAGTTGATGTCTATAACGCGGTCTAGGAAAGGAACCGCTGTTCTTACGACTTCACCCAAGCGGTCAAAGTCGAAGGCTCCATCCCGGACAAGGCGACCTAAGTTGACTGAACCGAGATTACAGACTGCCGTTTCTTCTTGATTAGTTACTTCCAATATTTCAGTACAAAGGTTGGATAAATGGACGACGTTACCTGGCTGCCCTGTTTGGTTGCATTTCATATTGGATGCATCCTTGAAGGTGACCCAACCGTTTCCGGTCTGGGCCAAAGTTCGCATCATCCGGCTGTAGAGCTGCCGCGCTGAAACCTGTTTTTCGTACAGTCCAGCTTGTTCCGCCGCTAAGTAGGCTTGTCGGAACTCGTCACCGTATAGATCAGTGAGATGAGGTACAGCTTTGGGGTCGAACAACGACCATTGCCAGTCGTTCTCAACGCGTTCCATGAAAAGGTCTGGAATCCAATTCGCTAGGTTCAAGTTGTGAGCACGTCGAGCTGTGTCGCCGGTGTTGTCTTTCAACTCCAAGAAGTCGTCGAGATCAGCATGCCATGTCTCAAGGTAGACGCACGCCGCTCCTTTGCGGCGCCCTCCTTGGTTAACTGCTGCCACTGATGAGTCCAATGTCTTCAACCAGGGAACTATTCCATTAGAAAGGCCGTTAGTCCCACCGATTAGTGAACCTTTAGAGCGCACTCGATGCCAAGCGACTCCAATACCACCAGCAAACTTCGACAACTGCGCAATGTCGGTATATCGCTTATAGATACCTTCCAACGAATCCTCTGGGCTGTCCAGCAGGTAGCAGGATGACATTTGGGGGTGAGATGTCCCCGAATTAAAAAGAGTCGGGCTAGAAGTCAGGTATTCCAAGCTAGACATCAACTCGTACAGAGTTATGGCTTCTTCTGGCGATCTAGCTAAACCACATGCCACTCGAAGTAAGAAATACTGCGGAGTTTCAATAACTGTGCGTTCGGTTGGATGCCTAAGTAAGTACCGGTCATAGATAGTCCGTAGGCCAAAGAACTCAAAAAGGTTGTTTCTCTCTTCCAGCACCGAGTTATTTAACTTACGCGCATGGACTTGGACGAATTCCAAAACACTGTTGTGGATTAGCCCGCACTCTGCCCCTAGCTCGATGGATTGACTAAAGGAATAGACGTTCTGATTTTGAACTTCTTTGTCGATAAAGGTTCCAAGCAAACGGGCTGCAAGGCGCGAATAGTTGGGCTCTTCAACAATAAGAGCCGCTGCTGTTCTAATCGATAATTCATCAAGTTCGGTCGTTGTTGCTCCATCGTGGAGCCCAGAGATTGTTCGCGTTGCGATGCGCATCGGATCAACGCCTGGAAGTTCGGTACAGCAGCGCTCCACAGCTCTAACTATTTTATTTACGTCAACTGTTTGGTTGCTTCCATCACGTTTTTGGACTCGCATACCTGTCCCTGAAGCACCCACATTTGCTGTCTGAGTAGTCCCAGCCTCCGCCTCATCCGTAATCGCCACTTTCGCTCCTCGTCTACCACTGCCGGCCCTTGGCTATTTGGCCTTCGCCGTGGCAATCGATCTCTTCTAAAGTCACTCGATCCCTTAGTAGGTCTGCGAGTTTGTTGAAGAGTGAGATCGATCTCCTATCCAAATAGTTTAAGTTCCGGACTTGTGATTACACCCGTGTAGTTACAACCTTGTCAAGCATCTGTACCGGTCTCTTTCCTCTAGCGCAAGTACAAAATTGAAATGTTTCACGGTAAACAGACTCTCAACGGGCAACAAATCGCCACCCAGCGTGGTCATTCGGATTTAGCTAAGCCATAATTTCTACGAATATCTTTCGCGCGATAGCGTGCCATTAACAGGAGGTCGTGTTGAAAGAAATAGTTGTTGTGGGAGCTTCCCTAGCCGGAATTCGCTCTTGCCAAAATCTTCGCCGCAACGGTTTCGAGGGAACTCTTACCCTCATAGGAGACGAGAAACACCTTCCCTACGACCGCCCTCCACTCTCCAAGTCCATGCTCACCACAGCCCAAAATCCCCAAGAGCTCTTCCTTGTCTCAGAGGCCGAGGTTCGGGACCTTGAAATCGATTTATTGCTCGGTGAGCGCGCAACAGGCCTCAACACCGTCAAGCAGGAAGTCACGGTGGGTGAGGAGAAGATTCACTACGAAGGCCTGGTGATTGCGACTGGAGCAAGCGCGAGAAAACTTTCAAAATTTACAGAACTGGATGGAATTCACACTCTCAGAACCCTCGACGATGCTCTGGCTATTCGATCAGGTCTAACCTCGGGTTCCTCGATAGTGATTGTCGGAGCCGGCTTCATTGGGTCGGAAATAGCTTCCGCAGCTCAAGCGCGAGGTTGCAAGGTAACGATTATCGAGGCCGGTGCCGCTCCACTGATTCGAGGCCTAGGCCAAAAGACTGGGATGGCTTGTGGTTCGCTACACCAACGACACGGCGTTGAATTGCTTCTCAGCAAACAGGTGGCATCGATCCACGGCAGTGGCGCCGTTGAAGAGATCGAACTTAG
>DKNM01000009.1:27469-31456 GCA_002470695.1 Candidatus Neomicrothrix sp. UBA7388 | reverse complement strand
TGGCTCAGCGACTCAGGCCTTGCTATCGACAACGGTGTTCTTTGCGACGAGACACTGAACGTTGGAGTGCCCGGAATCTACGCAGCCGGTGATGTCGCCCGTGCACCTAATCGTTGGTCGAGTTTGCCACCCGCAAGAACTGAACATTGGAGCACAGCCACCGAGCACGCCGCACTCGCGGCTAAGAATCTTTTGGCGCCTTCAGAGAGTACTCCCTACCACTCAGTGCCTTTTGTTTGGTCGGACCAATACGAAGATCGAATTCAAATTGCCGGAGACACCAGTGGCTCGACCCATGTCACTGAGCTAATTGGGTCCTTCGAAGAAGATGCTTTTGTGGTTGGCTACCAAAGCGGTGCGAGTATTTTGGGAATTGCTTCACTCAACAGCATGCGGGAATTTGCAAAATTTCGCAGGCTGCTCATGACGGGCGGTTCATGGAGTGACGCTCTTGATCTTGCCAAAGAACTGAAATCATAGTGTTGACCTTCAATTTCCAAGGATCCGCTATGAAAAAAATCACCGCGTGCAAAAAACTCAAAAGTGGTCGGAGATATCGACATTGACAGGAACTACGATGCCCGCCACACCGACTATCAACTCCATCGCAATTTTCTGCGGATCTTCATTCGGGAACGACCCAAAGTTCGTTCATCTCGCTGAGGACTTGGGCAGACACCTTGCCGAAAGCAACGTCAGGATAGTTTTCGGCGGCAGCGACTCGGGTTTAATGGGCACCGTAGCTGACGCCGCAATCACAGCTGGCGGCAACGTAATGGGTATATACCCTGAGAAAGTGTTTGCTAAGGATGTAAAACATCCAGCGGTAACAGATTTGATTCTGGTTTCTTCAATGCACGAGCGAAAAGTCGAAATGTTTCGCTCGGCAGATGCTGCAATAGCGTTACCTGGTGGTCTGGGAACTTTGGACGAACTAGTCGAACTTTTACTTTGGACTCAGCTAGGAATACATAATGTTCCACTTGTTCTTTTAGACACCGGAACCTTCTGGGGACAACTCGTTGACCTACTCGAGAACCTCAGCCAACAGGGCTTCCTGAAACCTGCACGCGGGATCATTTGGGACATAGCAGAGGACCCAGAACAGGCGCTGACGACATTGAAGCAAATGTCAGTCAGCTAAAAACAGGAAGCTGCTGAGTGTGTTCCGTTTTTATTGAAGCAAGACCATTGGTCCGTTATGTGTTACTTGTCGGGCTGAGAGGATTTGAACCTCCGACCCCTGGTCCCCCAGACCAGTGCGCTAACCAAACTGCGCCACAGCCCGTGGCGTGGTCACGATACAGGCACTCTAGCTTTCTTCCGCAGGAGCTTGATAAGTCCGCGATCCTAAGACACTGCCCAAATGATTCCTTGAATAGCCCGCCACCCCAAATAACCCACAGCGCCCGTGAGGACTACCCAAAAATGCCAGGGAACGGATCCCCCTTTAGGTGGATCTGCTAACCAAACACCGCAAGCCGGGCAACTCCCGTCTTCGATTAGTAAACCCACATCGAAATCGCGTTCGCAATCCGAACACCAAATCACAGGCTACTCCAGCCATGCATAGCCTCAGATTCAACGCATTCACAGATGGTCATCCTTAACCCCTCTGCCGAGTCCGAACCTTGATGGGAGTGACTCCGAGGTTGAATTCCTCGCGAAGCCGTCTTTCTAGGTACCGTACATAACTGGCTGGGAGTTCTTTGTTCGTGAACAAAGTGAAAGTCGGTGGGTTAATGGCCCCTTGAGTCGCATACAGAACACGCCCACCATGCGGTGCCGGTTGGGCAGACTGCGCTAGTTGAATAACCTCATTTACTTTGCGTGTTGGGACGCGAGTCTCATACGCGTCAATGGCGGCCTCTAAGGCAGACACCAATCGATGAACCCCGCGGCCCGTCAATGCGCTAATTCGCAATACAGGTGATTCGCCCAAAAAGTGAAGTCTTTGACCGACCTGGAACATCAAATCATCTTTTGACTCTTGATCGACCGTCTCCCATTTATTCATAAGAATTACAATCGGGCAGCCTGCGGCATCGACTCGTTCCGCAAGGCGTTGATCCTGCGAAGTGACGCCTTCCGAGGAGTCGATTACAAGCAACGCCACATCGGCTTTGTCAATCGCTCTAAGCGCTCTCAAATTAGAATAGTACTCGGTGTCATCGTCAACTCGGGCCTTCCGCCGCATCCCAGCTGTGTCGATAAAGCGCAAGGGTCCAAGCTCTGTCTCCACAACAGTGTCGATGGCATCGCGAGTAGTGCCGGGCATGTCGTGAACCACTGATCGCTCGTCGCCGATTAGGCGGTTAAACAAGGTTGATTTACCAACGTTTGGGCGACCAACAATCGCCACCCCCGGAATCTCCTCCTCAATCGGGTTTGCCATAATTTCTTTGGTTGTTTCATTATCAAAATTTATGGCAGGCAGCGAACTCACAATTGAGTCAAGTAAATCTCCCGTGTTCCGACTATGTAAAGCCGAAACCCCCATGGGCTCGCCAAGACCCAAAGACAAAAAATCCCATATGTCAACGTCGCGCTGATTGCTGTCAATTTTGTTAACCGCAAGGAGAACGGCGACGTCCGATTTTCTCAAAATAGCCCCTATCCGCGCGTCTTCTTCCGTCACTCCCGTAGTCCCGTCGACAACTAAAACAATGAGATCTGAATCGCTAATGGCACGTTCGCTCTGGGCGGAAACCTTGTCATCCAACTCATTGCCCGATGGCATCCATCCGCCAGTGTCCACCAACTCAAACCGGTAACCCTGCCATTCGGCTTCCAGGACCTTTCGGTCTCGAGTGACGCCAGGCTTTTCTTCGACGATCGCTTCGCGTCTACCTAAAATGCGATTGAACAGAGTTGACTTGCCCACATTTGGTCGACCAACGACCGAAACAACAGGGAGTCTCTCAAGATCACTCATAATCGAATTCCCTGCGGTAGCGAATTAGAACTTTCGCGTTTTGAAATCGCGGCCCTAAGAGAAGCCCCATCTGTGGGCACTACCTCGACGTTTCTACACAACTCACCCACTTCTAGGCCATCCAAAAATTTTCCGTTATTTAGACACACATCAGGAATTAAATACCTATCACCATGGGGTTCGGAGCTAAGAACTCTGTTGATATCCTCGCCGACCATAAGACCCGTGACCTTTATATTCCCGCCAAAAAATCGATTTTCGACTTCCAAAATTCGAATATTGTCTTGCTTTAACGAGGAGACCAGAGGCTCCAAGACTTGAGCACCATAAGATCCGGTGAGGATAGCGACTGCGGCAGATCTCTTGGGTCCGATATTGACGCTTACTGCGTGTTTGGTCCCGGAGCCCGAGTCAAATAAAAGCTCGCCAGAACGGTTAGATCCGCTAGGCATCCGGCTCGCGCGATACCCCTCTGCCGGGGCGCCATCAACCCACTGAAAAAATCCCGATCGTGGGCCGATCTTATTAGCCCCACTGTCAAAAAATTCGAGTTCAAATGCTCGGGCCATACCGATGCCATCTTCGTGCATTGCGAAATCACCGTAGGTGTCTGAAGTGGGAAATTCCCTACCGGCAAGCAAGAAGTACTCGTCAGCAGCAAATACCAACCGCCGACCTAGGAATTCGAGAAAGCGCCCCTGCCACTCGCTAACCGTGTCCAGAACTTCGATCGCCTCAGCTCGGGTGTGCGGTCGCATAGCTCCCTCAGTGTTATATGCACTGACTCCGAGGGGAACTACGGCGAGGGAACTTAATTCTGGGTACCTGTCGAGCACTCCAAGAAGCGTCTCATCCAGAACAGAGCCGTCATTTATACCAGGACAAACAACGACCTGGCCATGCACTTCGATACCGAAATCGAGCAGGGCCCGTAGCCAACGGAGGCTGTAACCTCCCCGAGGATTCTTGAGCATTCGCGCTCTTACCTCAGGATCGGTCGCGTGAATAGAAACGTACAAAGGTGAGAGCCCCTCACCAATGACTCGTTCTAG
>DKNM01000009.1:17602-27093 GCA_002470695.1 Candidatus Neomicrothrix sp. UBA7388 | reverse complement strand
CGGTAGTCATCATCTTTCAAATAAAGGCTGCGACGCATTCCTTTCGGCAGCTGGTAAATAAAGCAGAATTCACAATGGTTGTCACAAGTGCGTACCCGATCGAAAATCGACGCATCAACTTGGGCGCCCAAGGGCTCGCCAGCTTCCTTGGCTACAAGGACATCTAACTCTAAGCCACCTCTGACGACGCTCAAGGTGGGATCTTTCTCATCCACCAGCACCTGCCACCGAATCACATCCGTTGGAGTTTCACCATCAATCGAGCCGATCTCGTCCCCAAGCAACAGGCCTGCTCTCTCTGCCGCACTTCCCGCGGCAATCTCGACAATGATCGGCAACGACATAGTCTTTAGGATACGGGAGCGACGCTCAGACCCTCGGCCAGACTCGTCTAGCCGATAGCCTCAATCTTGTGAGCGTTGACAAAGTTTTGCTAGCTTCCCCGCGTGGTTTTTGCGCCGGCGTAGAAATGGCAATCAAAGCTCTGGCATGGATGGTGAGAGCCTTCGAACCACCCGTTTACTGCTACCACGAGATAGTTCATAACCGGCTGGTGGTAGACCGCTTCCGCAACCTAGGGGTCGTGTTTGTCGACGATGTCTCTGAAGTGCCAGAGGGCCGTCCCTTGATGCTCTCAGCACATGGGTCGGCTCCGGATGTCGTAACCGAGGCCCGTGATCGCGGCGGCTACGTCGTCGACGCCGTGTGCCCTCTAGTTACCAAAGTCCACCACGAAGTTCGGGTTAGATCCCAAAAGGGTTACCGGATCGTTTATGTCGGCCATCAAGGACATGAGGAGGCGGAAGGCACCATGGCGGTCGCCCCTCAACACATCAGCTTGGTCGAGCGCACCGATCAAGTAGCCGCGTTGCCAGAATTCGAGGAGCCGATCGCGATGCTGGCTCAGACAACGCTCAGTCACCGTGATTGGGAAGGCGTATTGGAAGCAACCAAAGAGCGCTTCCCGGATGTTTGGATGCCAGGTCGCAGCGATTTATGTTTTGCAACGACAAACCGTCAGTCGGCTCTAGCGTCTATCGCTCAACAATGCGATGCTGTGGTCGTTATAGGGTCGGCGAATTCCTCAAATACCATGGCCCTTGCGAAGCTTGCCGAGGAATCGGGTTCAGGATTAGTTTTCAGAATTAACAGTGCTGGAGAGCTTCCCGATGACCTGTCAGGAACAGTCGGCGTTACTGCGGGGGCCTCAGCGCCTGAAGAACTAGTTCAAGCAGTCATCGAGCGACTGGCTCCCGAACACGGAGTCGAAGAAGTTCGTATTACGCAAGAAGATGAGTACTTCCCGCCGCCGAGGGAACTTCGCGAACTCCTTATGGCACTAGAGACGGCGGTTCACGCGACACTCGCTGTGCCTAAAGACTTACGGATCCCTCCTCTGGATAGAGAAATTGCCGCTAGCGAGGTCCTCGAGTCGCTCTCACCTTGACCGCAGCGCTAGTCGGAGGCTTCGGGATCGCTGCCCGGTTCATAAACATTAGGGTTGCCGCATTTGAGTTGCGCTTTGTCGAAGAGCAATTGGATCTCTTCGCGAAGCTTTTCAGTTGTCGAACGAACGGCTTCTCGAGAGAGCCGGCCCTTTTCGTTTAACTCTGGAGGTTCAAGTGGTTCCCCAATCACGATGTGTATACGTTTAGGGAATAGGAACTTAGCGCCACGAGGCATGGCCGAAGCACTACCACCGATTCCAACAGGAACTATCGGCACCTGCGCTTTGGCAGCCAGATAAGCTGCTCCGTCAAACAACGGGAAAATGCGAGGGCCATCTTTGCGTTCTCCCTCTGGGAAAGCAACTACTGGGTCGCTACCGCTCTCAAGAACACCAAGTGCGATAGTTAAAGCTGCTCGATCGACGCTGCCTCTGGTCACAGGAAAACATCCAATGGTGGTGAAAAGCCAGCCGAAAAAGGAATTTTTCCACATCGAATCCTTGCCCATAAACCGCAATCGTCTCGGAATCGCGGCTTGCAGTGGCGTATCGATGTAGCTCCGATGGTTTGGCGCCCAGATACATGCACCATCCGGGATATTGTCAGCCCCTTCCACACTGATCCGATTCCACAACCTGAAAACACCCCACAACAGATACTTAAGAATCCGATAAGCAGCGCGGTTGTACCAATTCGTTCTTTCATCGAGTGCGTTATTATGCTTCGTCATTTAAGGCTCTATCAATGTGTCAAAAATAATTGCTAGTTCTCCTACAACTTCTTCCGTGCTCAGGCGACTGGAGTCAAAGATCAAAGCTCCTGGGGCAACTTCCAGGGGCGAGTCAGAACGAGTTGAGTCCACGTGGTCCCGTCGCTTGAGATCACTCAAAACATCTTCAAAGCTAACTCCTGAGCTTTCATCAAAGCGCCGCCGAGCTCTAATTGCTAGTTCAGCTGTGAGAAATACCTTGAAGGTCGCGTCCGGGAAGACTTTGGTGCCTATATCGCGACCCTCCATTACTCCGCCGCCTAAATCTGTAGCCCACTTCCGTTGTCGCGGCACCAAAACTTTTCTAACACTCGAGGTTGCTGCGACAACGCTAACTAGCTGATTTACCTCCGGACTTCGGATTTCTTCCGTCGCATCAGAACCGTCAATGAATATCCGCTCACCGATAGCGATCTCCGCTGTCTGGGCTATGGCGGAGATTCCGTCGAGATCTGAAGGATGAACGTTCGCGCGAAGCGCAGCAGCAGCCACCGCTCTGTACATAGCCCCTGTATCGAAGTTGGGTAGCCGCAGTTCTCGCGCCAATTGCTTTGCCACAGTTGACTTGCCCGACCCCGCTGGCCCATCAATCGCAATAACTGCAAGCAAGTCAGGCCGTTTTTGAGGTTTCGGACGCAACATTTCTAACGATTCGTAGAAGCTGGGAAACGTCTTCTCAACGCAACTCGGGTCCCGAATTTCAAGACCCGGCACCCGCAACCCGATTAACGACATCGACATGGCCATGCGGTGATCCTCGTAGGTGTCAATCTCTGCACCCCGAAGAAGCCATTTATTAGGCGTTATTTTAAGTCCATCGTTAGTCTCAGATACCTCAACCCCACATTTCGTCAGTTCAGAAACTAAAGCGGCGATTCGGTTCGTTTCCTTTGCACGAATAAATCCGACGCCGGTAATTTCGATTTCCGAATCAGCGAACGCAGCGACCGAAGCCAAAGTCTGCGCTGTGTCCGAAAAGTCGCTTAGATCAAAACGACCTCCACTTAACCCTCTGCCTTCAACCTGAATATAGGCATCATCCCAAACTACTTTCGCTCCGAGTTTTTCTAAGACCCTCACAAACTCGATGTCACCTTGCAGCGAAGCTGCGTTAAGCCCTTCCACACGTGCAGTACCACCTGTTATTGCCGCAGCGGCAAAAAAATAGGACGCAGCCGAAGCATCAGGCTCAATCAAAATATTGCTCGGCGCATATGTCTGAGGGCGAACAACGAAAGTGGAGTCATCTGGCATTTCGACAAATACCCCGAAATCAGACATCACTTCGACTGTCAGGTCGACGTAAGGCCGACTAACTAACCGCCCAGGCACTTTCAATGTAAGGCCTTCTTCAAACAGGGGCGCCGCCATAAGTAACCCACTAATGAACTGACTACTCGCTTCCCCACTGACTTCGATTTCTCCGCCCTTTACACCTCTGGCGTGAATTTCGAGCGGCAATTCGTCACTATCGTTCAGCGAACTAATTTGCGCACCCAAAGCGTTAAGCGCAGCCAGTTGTTCACCAAAAGGTCTCGAACGCAGTTGTTCGCTGCCATCGACCACAGCAGTCCCATGCCCAGCCGCGATAACTGGAATCAGAAACCGCGAAGTCGTGCCCGACGACCGAAAGTCAACAGTCAAGTTTCCAAATCGCGGGGGTTTCCCTACGCCATTGATCTCTAAAATTTCTTCATCTTCGACAATCACGGTCTTTGCGCCTAAGGCACGGACAGCCTCAAGCATCGCTTCCGTATCATCGGCAAACAGTGCTCCAGAAATTCGACTAGCCCCATCGGCAAGAGCAGCACACAAGAGAACCCTATTTGTGTGGCTCTTCGATCCAGGAACATTCGCAGACCCTTCACTAGGTCTAGCGAATGGAGTGATCCGCCGCCGCTCCATCAAGCCAACTCTCGCGTCGTAGGTCGATAACCTTGGCCAGCCAATACCGCAAGGAACCTTTGAACTTCGGCCCTTGCGACGACTAGTACCAGAACGCCCTGAGCGCCTTCGGTCGAATGCGCGACCTCTATGTCGGCGACGTTGACATCGCAGTCGGCAGCCAGCATCGTAATGCTAGCGATTTGGCCCTTTCTGTCAGGTATCGGAATTCGCACTTCAATCAAGTCTTGCGGACGCACATAACGAGAAGGCAAGTTTGTTCGAGCTCGCCGAGCTTGCGAAAGAAGTTCTACTAAACCGCTGCGGTCAGAGTTCGCAACGATTGAACGAATCTGATCGATTCGGTCAGCGAACTCGTCGAGCACGCTCACTATCGCATCTCGGTTCTCGTTACAGATGTCCAACCATATTTCAGGTTGGCCAGCTGCAATTCGCGTCATGTCCCTGAAACCGCCAGCAGCTAACCGGAGCAACGGAGCGTCATCTAAGGCCCGATCGTCCGCTAGACACATAAGACTCGCCGCTGTCAGATGGGGCACGTGAGACACTATGGCTACCAATGCATCATGCCTTTCAGGGTTCATAGTTACTACATCGGAGCCGAAGGAAGTAAGTGTTGCCTGTAGTTCCCTGAGCGAATCGTCGTCCGTTTCCTCCGTTGGTGTTAACACCCAAACCGCGCCATCGAAGATCGTTGCGTCTGCACCATCTACGCCATCTTGTTCTGATCCCGCCATCGGATGCCCGGGAATAAAACGGTCATTAGCTATCTTCATAGCGATCGGGGCCTTAACACTTCCCGTGTCGGTCACTATCCCGGAGGTCGTTTCGAGCGCCTCTAGAACCTCATTCTCAAGCGAACTGGCTGGAACTGCTACCACCGTCAAGTGCGCATCAGAGTCGTGCCCGATCTCGTCAATGACCTCAAGTTCTTTAGCTCTTTCAGACCGCTGGGGGTCTTTATCTCTCCCCGTAACGTGCCAACCCGCGTTTCGTAACGCTAGCGCGACTGAGCCGCCTATTAGACCTGTCCCAATGATCTGAGCGCGACGCAGGTTGTTACTCATTTGAAAAGCAATTCTGTCCAAAAGTAATTGGCCTCACCTTTGAGATGGTAGCGAAGCTGACACCGAAGCTTGAAGTGAGATTAAGAATTGGTAGTGGCCTCGTAAAGAGAGCGCACTTCCTCAACTGAAAGCCGCCTCGCTGTTCCTACCCGCAAAGAGGGATCCTTGATAGAGCCAATCCGAACTCTCACGAGCCGCTGGACCGGATGACCGATCGCAGCGCACATTCTTCGAACTTGCCGATTGCGACCCTCATGAATCGTTATTCTCATAACACCGTCTTGAGGCATAGCTACATTAGCTGGCGCCGTGCACCCGTCTTCAAGTTCCACTCCCTCTCGCAACAACCTAAGAGAGGAACGCGATGGCACCCCCTCGACGTGAACCAAATACTCTTTCGAAACACCGAAACTTGGGTGGGTCAAACGATGAGTAAGTTCTCCATCATTAGTCAAAATGATGAGTCCTTCACTGTCGGCATCCAGACGACCAACGGGGAATATCCTTTCGTTTGACGAGACCAAGTCAACAACAGTTCGCCTTTTCTGGGGATCCTTAGAGGTCGACACAACTCCAACCGGTTTATTCAACAGGTAGTGAACCAAATCCGGGTCGCGGATAACCGGTATACCGTCAAGCTCAATGCGATCGGTCACGCTTACTCTGTCGCCGACCGTCGCCACCCGTCGGTTTATAGTCACGCGCCCAGCCTCAATCATTCCCTCACTGACACGCCTGCTAGCAACCCCCGCACGCGACAAAGCTTTTTGGAGCCGCTCGAGAGGCTCCTCCTCCGTCACGGAGCCGAGTCCGAATCCTCAGAATTGTCTGCCAATTGAGATTGGCTTTGCTCATCCACACCGCGCAACACCGCTTCGAGAGTCTCAACCACATCTACATCGGGCACGAGCTCACTCAAATTAGGTAAATCGTCAAGAGAATCCATCCCTAACTGCTCAAGGAACAATGAAGTAGTCCCATACATTGTTGCGTTGCCGGGGCCAGGATCTCGCCCAAGCTCTTGGATGTACCCCCGCTGATGCAGAGTGCGGGTAACGCCATCAACGTTAACACCACGAATCGAGGCTATCTGCGCTCTTGAGACAGGCTGCTTATAGGCCACAATGGCCAGCGTCTCTAGAGCCGCTGTCGAAAGGCGCGTGGTCTGTCCCTCCATCACGAATCGCTCCACATACGGTGCTTGAGCCTCGGCAGTCTGGTATCGATACCCTCCTGCCACCCGAGCTATCGTGAAGCCCCGTTGCTCCTCCGCGTAACTTTGAGCTAGCGACTCACATAGAGAGTCAACGGTTGACACGCTCACTTCGAGCAACTGAGCGAGCACTGTTGGAGCAACTGGATCGGTTGCAACCATGACGATGGCTTCTAACGCAGCGGCAACTTCCGCTGGAACCGCACTGGCCTCCACATCCACGAGATCATGAGACGAAACTGAAGAACCCGGTAGGTCGCCATCACTATTAAGTTGCGCTGCCAAACGCTCAAATTCGTCGGGCGAGTTGTCAACCATCGTAGGAGCTTCCGACAGCGGCAGCGAAGGGTTCGACCTGGTCCGCAAGTCGAGTCAGAGTGATATCACCGAAACGCTGTTCTTGACTCAGTTCAATTTGTCCCTGTTTGAAGAGCTCCAAAATAGCAAGGAAGCGAACTACAACTTCAATTCGGTCGACAAGGCCATCAGTCAGCGCCTTGAAACTGACGCTTCCATCGACAGGTAGCTCCTCAATAATTTCAAACATCGCGTCGGTCACGGATGCCGCAACTGGTGTTACGTGACCGAGGTCAACTTTCTCAATCATTTTAGGAGTAAGAGCCGAGATCAACGCCCACCCTAGGTTTTCTCCTGTGACGCCTCCCAGCAGATCTGGAGCTATGGCCAAGAACTTGTCTTCCGGCCCTGCAGTGCGCGAGTAAGCGAAGGAAGCTTGATGACTCATCTGCCTAAAAATTGAAGCTGCGGTTTTGAAGGTCTTGCACTCGAGCAAACGAGACAAGAGCAAGTCTCTTTCCTCCCAGAGCCCAAACTCTTCGTCGAGGTCTCCGTCGGTTCTGTCCGGCAGCAAACGTCGAGTTTTTAATTCAACAAGTGTTGCAGCAATTAACAAAAACTCAGTTGCTAATTCGAGATCAACTCCCGAATTGTTGCCGTCGTTGGCCGCTCCACTCAATATTCTTTCCATTTCTGTCAGGTAGGCATCAACGATATTGGTGAGCGAAATTTCGTATAGATCTACTTCTTGATCCAGAATCAACCTCAATAAGACATCAAAGGGGCCTTCGAAAACCTCGGTCTGGACCGCATAGGGCATTTCAATACGATAGCTGACTAAATGACATCCTTGTAACACGCTAGGTCTCTCATTTTGTGATTGACTCGGTTTCTCTGGGGTTTCAACGCGCGACTGCGCTACCTTCGGACTTATGACACGTGTTCTGTCAGGTATACAACCGACCGGCGAAATTCATCTCGGCAACTACTTGGGCGCCCTGCGGCAATGGACCGTCGACCAGCACGAACATGACAGCTTTTACTGCGCAGTCGACCTACATGCCGTAACGGTTCCGCAGGCTCCGGAAGAGCTCCGTTCCAAGACCCTAGAGACAATGGCAACTTTGGTTGCTGTTGGCTTAGACCCAGAGATCTGCACGTTGTTCGTGCAAAGCCATGTTCCTTTCCACACAGAATTGTCTTGGCTCCTCGAATGCACCGTTTCATTCGGAGAGCTACGCAGAATGACCCAATTTAAGGACAAATCCACTAAGCAAGGCGACGCGGGGCAAGAACAGGTTTCCGCTGGTCTCTTCACTTACCCTGCCCTGATGGCAGCCGACATTTTGATTTACGATGCGGATCGAGTGCCGGTAGGAGACGACCAGCGCCAACACTTGGAGCTAACCCGAGACATAGCGGAGCGCTTTAATTCAAGATATGGCGAGACGCTGATCATACCGTCGGCCGCAATTCCAAAAGTTGCAGCACGGGTGATGGACCTGCAAGAGCCTAAGAACAAGATGTCCAAATCTTCAGAGTCAGCGAACGGCACAATTGGGATATTCGAAGACCCAACTTCAATAGCAAAGAAATTCAAACGAGCCGTTACCGATTCCAGCAACGACGTGAGCTTTGACTTCGAGACCAAGCCTGGTGTGTCAAACCTTCTCTCAATTCTAGGAGCCGCTACTAATAGCGAGCCCGACAAACTGGCCGACAAATACACACAATACGGCCCTTTAAAAGCGGATGCGGCAGATGCCGTAATTGAGGTCCTTACGCCAGTTCAACAACGACGCTCGGAGCTTCTGGCAGATCCGGCTGAACTTGACCGCATTATCGCTCGCGGTGCTGAGAAAGCATCGGAGGTCGCTGCTGTCACGGTTGAGCGAGCGAAAACAGCTATGGGATTCCTACCACTCAAATAGAGTTTTCATCTATAGAGCTCCCGGGCCCTCGCGCTTGATTTTTCCGCCCTTGAACACAGAAACACTAGGCACATTTGAAGTCGTCTCACCAGATTTCCATTTACGGAAGCCCCATACAAAGATCGCTGCGCCTGCGATAGTTACGACAGTTCCAACTTCCGCCGTTACTCCCGCTACACCGGACCCAAGAAATATAATCGCAAAGCCTCCAGCCATCGTTCGCACGTGACGATTAGAGAACCGCAATGGTGCGCCGCGGAGACTATTGCGCTCCTCAATAGTTTCAATCCGCCCATTTTTCAGTCGCGCCAGCAGTAACTCCGTCTCCGCTTCGTTGAGGTCCGGAGCTAAGAGGGCAGCAGCATGGTCCTCAGCTGCGCGAACAGCGGTTTCGATATCTTGAGGTGCAGGAGCACCGCTAGCAACACGCTCGGCCGCTTCTGGGTCACGTTCGATCAGCCAGTCTCGAAATGGCACTAGAGACCTGTCGATGAACAATCGTTGCTCTTTAGAAAGTTGAGACCGGGCTTTTTGACGCGCCCGAGAAGTCGCCTCATCCACTGACTGGATCTTGAATGTTCCGACCCTATCTCCGTAAGCGGTCTTGACGAGATCCTTCAACGCTTCAGTTAACTCTGATACTTCCATGCTATTTTCCTATACCGCTAACTCGTCTGCACGACGAAGCGCAAGCGCCTTCGCCGTGTCTACCGTCCATTCATCGGGTTTCAAATGGTGTTCTTGTGCCCATTTAATAACAAATTCTGCACTTCCAGCGTCTACCAATAATTCAGAGCCCAGCTGGGGGTAGCTGAGATACAACCTAAGGTTTTCAAACAATCGGATAGGTTTAAACCTTTT
>DKNM01000009.1:0-17210 GCA_002470695.1 Candidatus Neomicrothrix sp. UBA7388 | reverse complement strand
CCTAACTGCTGTCTTCCCAATGTCATGCAAAAGTCCAGCGACGACGACTGTCTCGTCTTTTTCGAACTCAGCAGCGACAGTCCGCGCGACCAAAACGCAGTGGCATTGATCGCTTGCCGGCATCTTGCACCAAAGCGCATACTCGCGCGGCGACAAGTAGCCCTTCACCCAATCTATTTCTGCTTGATCTGGTGCCCGACGCGAAAGAGTAAAGAGAAACCGTCGAATCAGGTGAGCGAGATGCGCTACACGGAATGAACTCAAAACGTATCTTCCATCAAGTGAGCGCTCGCTCGCGGGTGCTTCTCCAGGTATATCGCCTTCAACTCGGCCTCTCGCCTTCCGGTATAAACCTGTGTGCTGCGAATCGAACTATGTCCGAGTAATTCTTGTACGTGACGGATACTTGCCCCAGCTTCCAACATGTGAGTCGCACAAGAGTGACGCAGTACATGGGGAGTCAGGTCATCACCGAGGCCAGCTCGCAGACCGTGCCGGCGCACTATGGCCCACGTTCCCTTTCTACTTAGCGGGTTACCGAACTTGTTGAGGAAAACGTTGCGCTGTGCTTGGTCGGTCCGTTTGCGGCGTTCCAAAAGCACCTCTCGGCCTGCTCCGCTCATCCAGGCAGCTAGAGCATCTTTCGCATGCCCACCCAATGGGACAACGCGCTCTTTACGTCCCTTCCCAAAAACGCGGAGAAAGCTATCCTCGAGATCAACATCGTCAACGACGAGAGCGGTTAGTTCCGAGACGCGCAAGCCTGCTCCATACAATGTCTCGAGAATCGCCCTATCGCGAAGCACATATGGGCCTTCTCCTACTGGAGTATTTAGCAGTCTCTCTACCTTTTCGATATCAATTGCTTTGGGAAAACCTTGAGGAACTTTCAGAACCGCGATTGCGGCACCGGGGTCTACTTTTATGTGACCTTCTAGAGTCAAATATTTGTAGAACGACCTGATAGACACCGTCGCACGAGCGACGCCAGATGGCGCTCGCCCAGATTTACGCAAATGCGCTACGTAGGAGTTAATGGTGCCCTCTTCGACCATCATGATCTCTTCGCCGCGGCCATCTAGCCAACTCCTGAAGGACTCGAGGTCTCGGCCGTAGCTGTACCGCGTAGATTCTTGCAAATTTCGACTTTCGAGCGAATGCATAAATTGTTCAACTTCTAGGACCCTCAAAACCTCCAGATCTTCAAGAGCCATGAACGTCAGCAATTCTGTCGCGGGCTAAAAGCAAGCCCGCTACGGTCTTCGCGTCCGTTATGTGCCCAACCTCGATCATCTTGTCAATCTCCGAGAGAGGAACCGTTTCGACAGTCATGGACTCCTCCTCCACGCCGTCTGCAAGCCGTTGAGTCCAAGTTAGATCGGAGGCCAAATAAATAGCGATGGACTCATCAGTAAACCCCACAGCAGTAACAAGAGTTGCCAAGTGCTCAATACTTCCCGGTATACAACCAACTTCTTCTTCGAGTTCGCGAAGCGCGGTTTCGACCTCAGATTCTCCATCTTTGTCTCGCAGTCCTGCAGGTAGCTCCAACAGCCAATCATTTATGGCCGTTCGGAATTGCCGGACCAGAAGAACATGATGCCCATCGTTCGTTATGGGCACAACGGCAACTGCTCCACGATGTCGGACGATATCGCGCTCAAATCTTTTACCCGATGAGTCGACCCAAGTCGTTGACAAGAGTTCAAATGCATAACCAGAGTGAATTAACTCCTCATCCAATAAGGAGAATTCCGGGTCGGGTAAGCCGACCATCTGTTAATCCATCGACTCGGCGCTGGACTCCAAAAGTTTTGGATTCCTGCCTTCGGCTCGCGTCAAAGCTGCTCGAACAAGACCACGGAAGAGAGGCGCGGGGCGATCAGGTCGGCTCTTGAACTCAGGATGCGCTTGCGTTCCCACCCAATAAGGGTGGTCTTCCAACTCAATAAACTCAACCAAACGACCATCGGGCGATAGGCCGCTGCACTTCAAACCTTCCGACTCGATAGGCGCTCGGTAATCATTATTTACTTCGTACCGATGTCGGTGACGCTCATAAACCAAAGATTCCTCATACAGCGCAGCTACCTTGCTGTCTTCTAACAACCGTGCGGGGTACAAACCTAACCTCATGGTTCCCCCCAAATCCGTTACGTCGCGTTGAGAGTCCATCAGATCGACAACAGGGTGCGCTGTGGTCGGGTCGAACTCTCTGCTGTTGGCGCCAACTAATCCCAGCTGATTCCTGCAGAATTCTGTAACCATGACCTGCAGGCCTAGACAAATACCAAGGCAGGGGATCTCATGTTCCCTTGCATATCTAGCAGCGGCTATTTTTCCTTCGACACCACGTTCACCAAAACCGCCGGGAATAATCATTCCGTCAAGATGGCCCAATCGCCCATCAGCCAAGAGACCTTCAACGTCTTCAGCCTGAATCCAGTCAATCTCGACATTGGCTCCAGAGTCGTATCCTCCATGACGCAAGGCTTCCACGACCGACATATAGGCATCTGGAAGGCTCACATATTTCCCGATAATTCCGATTCGCACTTGAGATGTGGCTCGCTCGATCCGTTCGACCAACAAGGACCAAGAACTCAGGTCGGGCTCGAGGTTAGCCAGTCCCAAGATTTCGCATACATATCTATCAAGGCCCTCCTCGTGGAGGATTAGAGGCACCTCATAAAGATTCGACGCGTCTGGTGCATTGACTACGCCTGCAAGTTCAACGTCGCACAAACGAGAAATCTTCCCTCGAAGGGCAGTATCGATCGGTTCCTCGCTTCTCAAAACAACTGCATCAGGTTGAATGCCTCTACTCCGCAACTCAGTAACGGAGTGCTGCGTCGGTTTAGTCTTTTGTTCGCCCGATGGTCCTATAAATGGAACCAAAGTGACATGGACATAACAGACGTTTCCCCGCCCTGCATCCAAACGCATTTGCCTGATCGCCTCAAGGAAAGGGAGGATTTCGATATCCCCAGCAGTGCCACCGACTTCCGTAATAACGACGTCAACGTCCGCTGTTGCAAGTCGCCGAATCCGTCGCTTAATTTCATCAGTGATATGAGGAATAACTTGGACAGTCTTGCCGAGGTAGTCTCCATGACGTTCGGCGGCTAATACCGTCTGGTAGATCGAACCTGTTGTCGCGTTCGAGTCTTTCGTTAAAGGTTCATCTATGAAGCGTTCGTAATGACCGAGGTCTAAGTCCGTTTCGCCGCCGTCATCTGTTACAAAGACCTCCCCATGCTCAAACGGATTCATGGTTCCTGGGTCCACGTTTATGTAGGGGTCAAATTTTTGCATAGTGACGCGGAGGCCACGCGCCTTGAGCAACCGCCCTAACGAGGACCCCGTTATACCCTTGCCCAAGCCGCTAGCTACCCCACCCGTAACAAAAATATGTTTAGTCATGATTCAGATCTCGGCACACTGAAAAAAGAACTTAGCGGTTGGAGTCTCAAATGTTGTTGACCGTTGCCAACAGTTTTCGAACTTGTTGCGCCGACGATGATTATTTTTAATCTCAACTCTTAATGCCTCGAGGCCGAAGCCCAGCTCTGTCAATACGACTAAGTAACGCATTGCGTTCAATGACGCTGGAGAACGAAACTTTTTCGCTTAAGAGATTCAGTAACGCCAGAATCACCAACACTCCCCATTGCACTAAATTGCCGCTGACCAGCAGGGTGCAGAACCCCAAGACTGCGCCCGTGGGGTTAACACCTGTATCGCCCTGCATGTGTCGTTCCAGTAACTCAGACGGAGCCAATCCGATGCTCGCCCCCACTACTCCCGCTGCCCACACTAAATGCAACATTGAGTAGCTATCGCCCCAGACCAGAATCGGAACAAACAATAGAAGAAACCAAAGCAATGAGATTTTCGAGGAACGCGCAGGGGCGCGATCAAACAGATTCAAGAGATTGGCGCCTAAGGCAACTATGGCAGCACCGCGCGTCAACTCAACTAAACCTTCAGAGATATCGGCGATCCAAACCGCAAAGAAAGCCACGACGACTCCCCCAACGAGTTTCATGAGACCTGTAGTCATCGATCTCTGCGTGAGAGAAGCCCGAATGTGACCTTCGAAACCTCCAGCAAGAGATTGTGCCTTCGTATCGTCGATCCAACCCAACAATCCAAATATTGCTACCAGGCATAGAACTGCCAGAGCATGTGAGCCATATATCGATGCACTGAAACCCCAGTAGACGTTGGCCACGACTAGCGCTTCCACAGCAATCAAGATAATTCCGGAGGCGCTGAAAATCGGTAGACCCCGATAATTGTCTTTCGTCGGGCCCACTACTTTCAGATGGTCACCCAAGCGCCCCCACGCCAAGAGGGCAGCCAAAATAGCTACGACGAAGACTCCCAAGGTAAAGATCATTGCCGGCTTCGCCTCACTAGTGAACGCGTTGTGACCCTAAGGGTGCAACGCCACCCTAGTCGGGATGCGGATGCCTGCATCAGGTCGATCATCTGAGCACCCCGGTGTGCAAACCCTTTAGGGGTTCGTTTGCTGGGCACATGAATGAACTGCGTCGGAACTTCCTGAATCCGACCTCCCTCAACATGGACATCGATAGTGAGTCCCAGCTCTAAACCGAACCTTGGTGCCAAGGTCAAGGAGCGCAGCAAGGGGCCACGAATTGCTCGCTGGCCAGATAAAGGCTCAACGAATTTCTGGCCTGTAGCCTCCTCCAACAACAAAGCTGCGGACCGTTTCGCTATGCCAAATCCTTTCGACCTATTTGTCTCTGGCAAAATACCGATCACCATATCCGCTGCACCTTCGGCAACTGGGGTGAGTAAGTCGGAAGCCGACGCAGCTGAATCGCCTAAATCGGCATCTATTAACAAATATGTGTCCGGCGCTCCTGAAGCCGCCACGCCAGCTGCGACAGCCCCGCCCTTTCCTATATTCGACTTCAGCGCGATGACCCTAGCTCCAGCCTTGGACGCGCTCTCGCCAGTACCATCGACGGACCCGTCATCAACGACTAGCACTTCTCCCACTTCGCCCGTGTCAAGCAATGCCGACACAGTCGCCGCCACTAAGTCAACCCTGTCTTTAGCCGGGACTATCGCAACGGCGTGCGTCATCTGGGGAACCGGCTTTCTGCGCTCGGCAGCTCACCGAAATGACCAACATCGGGCAAACTATCCAGCCCCACCAGTAAGCCCTCCCGACCAAGCAAAGCATCAACGGAATCGAAAGTTGCCCAAGCTATCGACAAACTCGAATCGTTTCGAATCCTGTCGACAGCATGATCCGATTGTTGATTTGTCGCGTCTAGCTGAGCGACTGCTCCAACGCCGACTCCACCGCGCTTAGTGATCTCCTCTATTAAGGGAACAAAAAACTCGTCAAAGAGGTCGTTGTGTAATCCGTCCGTCACAATGAGAACCCTGTTCGCCAATGCAGCAGTTTCTTCGCTCGTTGAAGAACCTTGGTAACGGTCATACCTCAGCGCGCCCGCTTCGATTAGTTCAGCGATGAAATCTTCACCGTTATTGCCTCTAGCGGGGCCATCTAAATCAGCAGAAAATATTTCCTCCGCTAGTTGCGCAACTAAAAGCGAACGCATATCGACCGGTGAAACATTGGCCGGGAAAAGAGACTCAAGGGCGATCTCCCCGTTTTCAATATTTATCTTCATCTCCGGGCGCACCCAAAAGGTTCCAAGGTACTGACCCTCTGATCGCATGAGAAGCTCACGAACTTCGTTCAAAACATTTCTCTTAATGCCTATGGGAGCCATTACCACCCATGAGGTTCCCATAAGACGGTTGACGGGCATCAATCGTTGCACCCCCTCCAAGATGTCGCGGTTCTCTCCAGCAAGTTTTTGGGCTTCCTCGGATAGTGACTCGTTTTCTTGGATAAGGGTTCGCTCTAAATTCTCAAGTTCCGTTGCGTGAAGCTTCTTGGCCGTCTCAGCGTTACTTTCAAGAGTCGCCAAAGCCAGCATTGTCTCCTCCCTCTGAGCGATGGCCGTGTCTCTGAGTTCAAGAGCATCTTGTTGCTCAATCTCAAATTCGTCTACCTGGTCTTTCAATTCATTTACAAGAATTGAATCAACAAAAGTTGAACCGAGCGCAAGACCAATACCAAGTGCTAGGAAAACAGCAACGATGCTAACGATGTGGTATCGCAGATTGATCACAAGTATTCACATCCCTAGATTGAGCCATAGCGTCCGCAATAAGAGGCGAACCGGTTCAGTAACGACAGCGATGACGCCGAGCGTGAATAGAGCAGACAAAACTAGTAGCGCCAAGTCGCGTTTGCGGACTTGCGTTCGGTAGAGCCTTCCCACACCCTTCGCGTCAACCAAAATGGAGGAAACCTTCATTCGCGTTAGAAATGTAGACGCCATCCCCCTGCGACCCTTGTCGAAGAAGTCCGCCATAGAGGTGTGCGACCCAACAAGCACAATAAGTTCGGCACTACCCTCGAAGGCCATACGCATAGCTATGTCTTCACTGGTGCCCATACCTTCTACAACGTCATAGTGAAAGCCGAGTCTCTCTAAACGACTCGACCCAGGGGCTTCCCCGCCAGGGTATGCATGCACAAATAACTGAGCACCGGAGTCGAGAGCCTCTCGGGAGACAGAGTCAAAGTCGCCCACTATCAGATCAGGCTTGAGTCCCACCTCCAACAATGCGTCTGCCCCGCCGTCCACGCCAATAAGAATCGGACGCATTTCACTCACATAACCTGACCGCTTGAGAGTGCCTAGGTCTTCGCGGTAATCGATGCCTCTAACGACGACGAGTACCTGCCGTTGAGCAAAAGTCGTGCGGACAGTTGGTACTTCCAAATCTTCAGTGATTAGTTCTGGTTCGTTGGCAAGGTATTGCAAAGTGTTCGTAGCAAATTCGCCAAGTTGGCCACTCACGGCTTCGCGCGCTGCCTCTAAACGTATTTCGATATCGCTTAGGTCTAAACGCTTTCCGCTACAGAAAGCTGTTCCGTCAGCACGTATTTCGTTTCCCTCAACGGAAACTACCGAGCCGTCGCGCAGACGATTGAATGCGCTGACTCCAATCTCATCGATCACTGGTATTCCCGCTCGCAATAGAAGCAGTGCCCCTTGAGCCGGGTACTTACCTGTCAGACTTTGCGTGGCATTAAACACCGCCGAAACGCCAGCCGCTATTAGACCTTCGGCCGCCACCCGATCAATGTCCTCGTGATGAACAGCTGCGATTTCGCCGGCCCGGAGCCGTGGAATCAGGTTTTTGGTTCTGCGGTCTACGCGTACGGCAGCTTGAAAACCTTTTCTATGTCTTTCTTCGTCTTTTCGCCTGAGTCTCACAAGCTGTCCCGCTCATTGCGTGCCTGTTCAAGCAACTCGGTGGCATGATTGCGACCGCTTAGCGATTCAGGTTGTCCTGCAAGCATGCGAGTCAACTCCCGAACTCGAGCATCGCCAGCGACCATGTTTAGGGTTGAAACTACGTTGTTGCCATCATCTAGCTTGTCAACAACTATGTGGTTATCCGCATACGCCGCTACTTGAGGCAGGTGCGTCACAACCAGCACTTGGTGGGAAAGCCCTAAGCGGCTTAACGCTTTCCCGACAGACAATGCCGCCGTGCCTCCTATCCCCGCATCGACCTCATCAAAGACAAGTGTTGGAGGGCCCGATGTCAGGACAAGTCTAAGCGCAAGCATTACCCGGGCTAGCTCACCACCGGAAGCAACGTTCGACAAACCGTGCCAATTAGTTCCGCTATTCGCTCGGAACATGATTTCCACGTCATCAGCGGGGTCTTCACCCCGAACGTCGATCAAGAGCCCGGCATTTTCAAGAGCCAAATCAGATAGATGCTTACTAACCTCCGATGCCAAGTGCGGAGCGGCTTTGCGGCGATTATTCGCCACCTTTGCGGCGTTTTCCGCTAGCTCTACTTCACTGGAAAGCAATTTAGTCTCTAGGGCTGCCGCCCGTACGTCGTGACTCTCAAGCTCTAATAATCTTTCGGATGCCTGCTGTTGGTACGCAATAACCTCGGCAAGCGTGTCCCCGTACTTTCGTTGAAGCTCAATGAGTGACTTTCTTCGACCGCCTACTTCCATTAGCCGTTGCGGGTCGTCTTCTATGCCATCGATCCTTTCACGAAGAATGGCCGAAACATCAGACATTTCAGCCTGGATACCCCTAAGGCGCTCAGTGATCTCCCTATAAGGCGACTCGTCGCCAAGCCGTTGAATTGTCTCACCAATTTGATCAAGGAGACCGCCATCGCCCGAGATGCGCTCACGAGTATGACCGCCTGCCTCGATCCGTTCTTCTGCATTAGTTAGAAGTTCTTCCAACTTTTCCAACGCGTTTAATTCATCCGGACTCTGAATGTTTAGTGCAGCAATTTCGTCGATCTGGAACTTCAAAAGATCAACTTCACGGGCTCTCGCCTTGGCGTCTCCTCCCATTTCTTCGATCTCTGCCTGTAACCGGCGGCATTCAGATCTCGCAGAAATCAGTGCTCTAAGATCGATTTTTGCGAAGACGTCTAGCGCTCTTCGCTGGGTTTTTTGGTTCAAAAGCGACTGGTGTTGATGCTGGCCGTGAAGGTCAACCAAACTCAAGCCAATTTCAGAGAGCTGCGATGCCCCTGCCAGAGAACCGTCAACATATGCCCTACTGCGACCTTTTGATGGTATGACGCGCTTAAGTATTATCTCAGCCCCTTCAGGCGTTTCGAATCGGCCCTCAACCAATGCCTGATCGGCACCTCTTCGGACCATTGACCCGTCAGCGCGACCGCCTGTCAAAAGCTCAATAGCCTGAACGACCATCGTTTTTCCGGCACCGGTCTCACCAGTAAGCGCGCTCACTCCAGGACTCAAAATAAACGATGATGATTCGATTACCCCTAAGTTCTGAACCGAGAGTTCCAGCAGCATCAGCGGTCCTTGAGACCAAACTTTTGTTTTAACACCTGCTGGAAACCGCCAGAACCAGATGTCACAAGACGCGCGATGGTTTGTGAGCGACTAGCCATCATTACGTCACCATCGCTTAAAGCGGCCACGCTACGGCCATCTATCGAGAGATTTGCTTCTCGTTCGCCTACCACCGCAATGCGGATTTGAGTATCAGGGCGCAAAACCAAGGAACGATCGAACAGCATGTGTGGTGCCACCGGGGTGAGCTGGAGCGACCAATGGGTAGGAGCAACAATTGAGCCCCGTGCAGAGAGGTTGTACGCAGTCGATCCCGTTGGGGTTGAAACGATTAGGCCATCGCCCGCATATGTAGCAAAAACAGAACCGTCAATGGTGACCTCTAGACGGACTGTGTGACCCTGAGATTTCTTCTCTATAACGGCTTCATTGAGTCCCGTCCAAGGCCCCTCGATTTCACCCGTCGTGCGTTCGATTCGGCTCTCGACCATCAGACGCTCCTCGACCGGCAATTCACCTTTCAACGCTGCCCCAATAGCCCCCTTCGCTTCCTCCGCCTCGAACTCGGCCAAATACCCTAGGAGACCGACATTTATCCCGAGCACAGGAACATCGAATTTGGCGACTCTCTCAAAAGTTCTGAGCATCGTCCCGTCGCCACCAACGCTCAAGGCAAGATCCGCTCCGTCAGCAAAGTGTTCAGGAGGACAAGCCAGTTCAGATTTCCCAATAGCCTCAGCCTCGACTGGGATCATTCGAACAGAATTTCCCAAATCAAGCAAATAAGAAGTTAGCTCCGATGTCAGGTTTAGCCATTCTTGACGATCAGGGTGAGTCATTACCGAAACGACACTCATGACCTGGCCTCTCCCAGGGTCTCAGCAACTAACTCCTTTAGGTTGAGCGCTTTTTGAGCAGGACCATTGGAAGGGCGGCAATGAAGAAAAAACTCTGTGTTTCCATTAGCGCCAAGGAGCGGCGACTTCATTAGACCCATTATTTGAAACTCTGCTTTCAAGACAACTTCGGAAACTTCAAGTAAGACTCGACGCCACACTTCGGGGTTACGGATAACCCCCTGTCCTCGATCCGCTTCCGCTTTACCCGCTTCGAATTGTGGCTTTACCAGCATAAGTAAGTCACCCTCCGGTTCACACAATGCCGCAAGTCTCCCAAAAACAAGTTTTAGAGATATAAAGGATAGATCTGCGACTACTAATTCACCCGGTTCGGTAATTTCTGCCGCTTCGAGATATCTCACATTTGTTCTCTCGAGCACTTTCACCCGTTCATCTTGTCGCAGTCGTTGATCTAATTGGCCGTACCCCACATCTATTGCCACAACAGACCTAGCGCCCCTTTGCAAGACACAATCTGTAAAACCCCCGGTTGAAGCTCCGACGTCAACTACTGCTCTGCCCGTTACATCCAGACCAAAGCGACACAAAGCTGCATCAAGCTTGTTGCCACCTCGAGAAACAAACTGTGGTCTATTGGCGGAGATCACAATCGGGTCATGAACGGCGACAAGCCGTGAAACTTTTATCGCGACAGACCCATTCACGAGAACTTGCCCCGCCTCTACAAGCTCCTTCGCTTTGCTGCGCGTTAGGACAAGTTCGCGGCGTACCATTTCTGCGTCCAATCGACGTCGTTTCACCACAAATATCCTTGGACCTCAAGGGTTAATACGTGTACATGCTCCGAAGGTAGCAGCAGGAAAAGTGGTTTTTGACGAGCGTAGCCAGATGCGCCCTCAAGTTAAACGTTGCTCCACCATCAACTCAAGGTTTGCAGCCACTGCGTGAGGTGCTGGAAAGCTGCTGCGTGCCTGGTCACTTGAGGTGACCCCAGAAAGCACTAAACCAAAGTCGAACCCCAGCTCGACAGCAAGCATTCCGTCAGTCGCTGGTAGGTCTCCTACGACAATGCTCTCTTTGTTCCCTCGCTCGAGACCGAGTTGTTGCAAGACAAGTTCTGCTATCGGTGCATATGGCTTGCCGGCAACCTGCGCTTCTACTTTACCAGCCGTAGCTATGGCTGCGGTGAGGGCGCCATTGCCCGGCAACAACCCATCCGGTGTCGGGTAAGTAGGGTCAATGTTGGTAGAAATGAGTCGTGCGCCGTCATGGATGGCTCGCGCTGACACCGCCAATCGTTCAAAATTAAAATCTTGGTGGAAACCAACAATAACGGCATCAATCGGACTCGATGCATCTGCTGCATTACTTGGGTTTAGCGCTACTGCTCCCCTTGCTTCAACCGCCTCAGACACTCCCGCTCCAGCGCACACCAGCACCCGCTCCCCTGCCTCAACTAGCGAGGCCGCTGCCATCGCCGATGTCAGCACTCGACCCACAGCTCCAATGCCGCAATCTTCAAGCTTTTTTTCCGCTTCCCTCAGCGTCAACGCAGAGAAGTTAGTTACGAAGAGCACTTCTTCTTGAGCTTCATCAAGCAACTCAATTGCACGCGCTGAGCCGGGTATCGGCTGGCCCGCCAGCCATACAACACCGTCCAGATCGAGTACCCAGGCGATACCGGCTATACCTGCCAGGTGCCTCGGGAACGAAGCAACTCTGCGAGGTCGGCCGATCCTTTGTCGTTATGGGCCATTGCAAGTTGCGTCGTTGAGGAAGATGCGTATTCGATGCGTTCGATAGCTCGGAATACGCCTATCGGCGTCGGCTCGAAGGGGCCTCTTGACAGCCGGCTCAGCATAAACGCCGTCGAAGGGTCAGCTTTGTTCTCGTCGTGCACGAGGATGGCAGCTTCCCCGACGTCTGCAACCGACACGACCTTTGCTGCGCCATTTTCAACCATTACGCCAAATTCATCATCGGCTCCGAATCGGACTGGTTTCCCATGCTCCAAGGTAATTAAGTTGGCGTCTCTGTTCTGTTTTTTGGTTATGCCTTCCCAAGCGCCGTCGTTAAAGACGTTGCAATTCTGGAAAACTTCGACAATAGCTGCGCCCTTATGTTCGTGCGCTCGACGGAACATATCCATCATGTGCTGGCGGTCCATGTCATGGGTTCGTGCCACAAACGAGGCCTCAGCACCCAGAACTAGCGACATCGGATTGAACGGAGTGTCTAACGACCCCATCGGTGAACTCTTGGTGACTTTCCCAACCTCGCTCGTCGGTGAGAATTGCCCCTTCGTGAGACCGTAAATCATGTTGTTAAACAGAAGAATTTTGATGTTGACATTTCGGCGCAACGCATGGATCAGGTGGTTGCCGCCAATAGACATCATGTCGCCATCGCCTCCGATGACCCAGATGTCTAAATCTGGTCGCGCCATCGCAAGTCCGGTAGCAATAGCAGGAGCGCGCCCATGGATGCCGTGCATGCCATAGGTATTCATGTAATAAGGGAAACGCGCTGCGCATCCAATTCCAGAGACGAACACTGTCTTCTCGCGGTCTACTTCAAGTTCGGGCATGAGCATCCTCATCGCCGTCAAAATTGAATAGTCGCCGCATCCGGGGCACCAACGCACTTCCTGATCGGTTGCCCAGTCAGCAGGCTCAGTGCGAGTCGGGGTGTCAGTCATTGTTTATTCCTGTCTTCCCTTATGAGGCGTCCATAGCTTCCAGCGCCGCAGACTCGATTTCTGCAGTGGTGAAAGGCACACCGTTCATTTTGTTTACGGGCTTAACATCAATCAGATATTTTGCCCTTATTAGATTAACTAACTGCCCCGCGTTCATCTCGGGACAAATTACTTTGTCGAAAGAGGAGAGCAGTTCTCCGAGGTTCTTCGGCAGTGGATTCAAGTGCGTTAGATGAATGTGCGCAACTTTTTTACCCGCCTTCTGCAGGCGAGCGAGGGCGGCATCAATTGCTCCCCAAGTAGACCCCCATCCAAGCATGCAGAAGTCAGCATCGGAGTCTCCCGATATTTCAGCATCCGGTACATCGACGGCTTCTATTTTCGCTGCGCGAAGGTCGACCATCTTTTGATGATTCTCGGGGTCGTAGCTGATGTTGCCCGAACCGTCTTCTTTTTCTATGCCACCAATACGGTGCATCAGGTCCGGTGTGCCCGGAATCGCCCACGGGCGAGCCAGAGTCTCGGGGTCTCTCAGGTATGGAAGGAAAATTCCTTCTCCGTCTTCATTCGTGCCGTTGTATCCGGTGTGAAACTCCACCCCGATGTCCGGCAAATCTTCGACGTCGGGAAGCAACCACGGTTCAGAACTTGTAGCCAGATAGCCATCGCTCAGGAGCATGACTGGGGTTCGGTATCGCAACGCAATCCTGCATGCTTCGATCGTTGCGTTAAAGCAATCTGCAGGGCTACGGGGAGCCACAATCGGCATGGGTGATTCTGAGTGGCGCCCATACATAGCCATCATCAGGTCAGCTTGTTCTGGCTTTGTGGGAAGACCAGTGGATGGACCCCCACGCTGAATATCGATGATAACTAAAGGCAGTTCTAGGCTGACCGCCAACCCTAGACCTTCACCTTTAAGAGCAATACCGGGCCCTGAGGTCGTAGTAAACGCCAAGGCTCCGCCAAAGGCCGCCCCAATAGCGGACGCAGCAGCAGCTATTTCATCTTCAGCTTGGAAGGTTCTAGCTCCGAAGTGCTTGAGCGCAGACAAGTCGTGAAGGATGTCAGAGGCTGGAGTAATGGGATAAGACCCCAAGAAAATTGGCAGCTGCGCCAATTGACCGGCAGCGATACAACCCCAAGAGATGGCAGTATTGCCATTAATATTTGTGTATTCGCCCGAGGGAAGTTCTGCTGGCTTGATCTCATAGTGGGATTCGAAGAGTTCGGCCGTCTCACCGAAGTTGTAGCCAGCATAAAAGGCAGCTTCGTTAGCCTTTATAACTAATTCCTTGCCTCGAAACTTGGTACTTATGAACTCCATAGTGGGTTCAATGGGTCGTGTGTACATCCAAGAGATGAGGCCTAATGCGAAGAAGTTCTTGGATCGCTCAGCATCGCGGGGTTTAACGCCGTGCTCCGCCACAGCGTCTCTCGTGATTTGACTCATCGGAACCGGATATGACCGGTAACCATCGAGTGAACCATCTTCTAATGGATTACTGTCGTAGCCGGCCTTCTCTAAATTGCGCTCATTAAACGCATCCGTGTTGACGATTATTGCTCCGCCTTGAACCACATTGTGGAGCTGTGCCTTGAGCGCAGCTGGATTCATCGCAACTAGTACCGTCGGCGCGTCGCCTGGAGTAGTTATTGCAAAGTCAGATATCCGGACTTGGAAAGCAGAAACTCCGGCCAAGGTTCCTTGTGGAGCTCTAATCTCAGCGGGAAACTCAGGGAGCGTGGCTAGATCGTTACCTAAAGCCGCGGAAATACTCGTGAATTGATCGCCGGTTAGCTGCATGCCGTCACCGGAGTCACCGGCAAAGCGAATGATTACTTCATCGAGTTCTTGGAGTGGAAGTTCTCGGGGTGCTGTATCGGTCACAGACCCTCCTGGGGGATGGTGGTCGTCCGACTTGGAAGATTATACGCGTGCAGCGAGAAATACTCGCTAATTCGTGGCCTATTCACAGAGAATCTTAAGCGATGGTCACTGAATCGCTGAGATAGACGTCTTGAATTGCGTTAAGGAGCTCGATTCCTTCTTCCATAGGGCGTTGAAAAGCCTTACGTCCGGATATCAAGCCGACACCTCCAGCACGCTTATTGACCACTGCTGTCGTGACTGCTTCAGCCAGATCTGTCGCGCCTGAACTAGCACCACCACTATTGATCAAACCCATTCGACCCATGTAGCAATTAGCTACTTGCCATCGACACAAATCGATTGGGTGGTCCGAGGTTAATTTCGAATAAACGTCCGGGTGTGTCTTGCCGAACCCTTTGACCAAATTGAACGCACCGTTCGTTTCGGGCAATTTCTGTTTGATGATGTCGGCCTGAATGGTGACACCAATGTGGTTGGCCTGCGCCGTGGCGTCCGCGGCCACGTGGTTGTCTTGCTCTTCGGTATCAATGGCTCCGTTGCGGAGATAACACCAAAGAACTGTAAACATCCCCAATTGATGGGCCCTCTCGAAAGCTTCAGCAGTCTCTTGAATTTGTCGGGCGCTTTCCTCACTACCGAAATAGATGGTCGCGCCGACACCTGCAGCACCAAGCTCGTGGGCCTGCTCAACTGAACCAAACATTATTTGATCGTAGGTCGAAGGGTAAGTGAGTAGCTCGTTGTGGTTCAGTTTCACGATAAACGGTATCCGGTGAGCATATTTTCGACTGACAGCGCCCAACACTCCGAAGGTTGTGGCCACTGCGTTGCACCCACCTTCGATCGCTAACTCAACAATGTTGGCCGGGTCAAAATAGACAGGGTTAGGCGCAAACGATGCAGCGGCAGAATGCTCGATGCCTTGGTCTACGGGGAGAATCGACACATACCCCGTGCTCGCTAGTCTTCCGGCATCAAACAACGCCTGCATGTTGCGCATAACTTGAGCGGATCTATCGGTTCCAGAAACAACGTCCGTTACGAACTCTGGGCCGGGAAGAGTTAAAAGCTCTTGTCCTATGGTTTCGCACTTGTGATCGAGAAGATGACTCGCCTGATCTCCAAGTAAACCTTCGATGTCGAGGCTCACGACACGACTCCTTAGGAAGTTGGTAGTTGGTGGATAATGTGGCCGTCCGGCCGGTCCTGATCGTAGTCGCGCTTGAGCACGAAAAGGTTGAGCAGCGCTAGAGAATTTCGACCTTATGCGCCTGGGGCTACGACAGTGAGGCGAGGCGCCCGGACACATCCGCAAAGTCCGGCTCGACTTGCTCGATTCTCTGAAATCCCCTTCGCGCTCGTTGATGGTCCCCGGCGCGCTCGTAAAGGTCGGCGAGGGCATACCAAAGTCGCACATGGTGATCGCGAGCTTTTTTCACCTTGACAGGGCCTTGCTCAAGCAGCCGGATACCTCCCGCAATGTCGCCCACATCGGCCAAGGCACCAGCCATAACAATGCGGCCTTCGGTGATAACCGAGGCCTCAGGTCCAGCCATCCTTAATTCGTCCCAAAGCTTACGCACCAGGTCGAGGCGCCCTAACGCACGATGACAGTCGGCCATCACGGGCAATTGCGTCACATCGCCCGTAGAGTCTGTAAAAATTTGAAGCTGCTCTAACGCATCGCCCCAACGACCGAGTCGATACAGCGTGAGACCATAAAGTTCGTGAAGTTCAGCAACGCGCCGGTACTTCTTCACTAACGGTTTTAGGATCTGCTCCACCTCACCGAAGCGTTCTTCTAGGAAGTGGTCGCCGGCCTGATTGACACGACGGACAAATCGATCGCGCTCGGCCTTCGGTAGATGCTGAACATACTTAAGGTCTAGCTCCAAAACCGGAACTGAGTTGTTCGCCCTTTTGGATCGCACTTTCTTAGGTTGTTGACGTTCACGTTCCCACTTGTCCTCCGAACGTCCGGAAGGCGGAGCGAGCGGTTCCGGCTCAGACCGAGGGGCACCGTTGTCAATACTTGCGTTGTGAGCACCTCTACGAGCGACTCCTCCCCACTGAGAACCACGTGCCCGAGTGCCAAAGTGTCGTTCAGGCTTCTCTACACCCGGACCCCTTTGATTGCCACTCCGGTCGTTAGACCTGCCACGATCGTTAGACCTGCCACGATCGTTAGACCTACCGCCGTCATTAGACCTGCCCCGGTACCCACCATTCTTCTCACCGCTGCGGCCGCTTCCTGAGTCTTTTGACGTGCGCGTTGACGAAGTCTTGCCTTTGGATGGTCGTTGTCTTTGTTCCCGCCCATTACTCGGCCGACCACGTTGATTATTCACGACCCTCCATGCTACGGGGCATCGAACAATAATCTGGACTTTGGTAACGAGTTCCCTGCACAACAACTGAAATACCCCACGACTGCTGCCGGATCACGTGGTGACCGAAAGAGCCGCGGGGTATTTACAGAAAGATTCTGGCGGCGTCCTACTCTCCCAGGGGGTCTTCCCCCAAGTACCATCGGCGCTGGCAGGCTTAACTTCCGTGTTCGGAATGGGAACGGGTGTATCCCTGCCGCCATAACCACCAGAAATATGTTGCGCTTGCTTTGGGGCAAGCACGATCTTGAATCGCTCAACCCGCAGGTTAAAGCGAAATGTGCGAGGGACCAGCGTCCCTGAGCACTCCATAGCGATGCACGTGCGACTCGTGAGGAGTCAGCTGTTTTCTCGAAGCTGAGTATCGAGCCCAAGCCCTCGGCCGATTAGTACCGGTCTGCTGAACACGTTACCGTGCTTACACATCCGGCCTATCAAC
>DKNM01000020.1 GCA_002470695.1 Candidatus Neomicrothrix sp. UBA7388 | reverse complement strand
ACTCCCACTCGAGTCGGTGTTTCACTCATTCCAATAGGGTTTCCTACGACTGAAATAGAACCATAAGTAGGATGTTCTACCTGGACGATGTAGCCGTTCGCCAAGTTTGTGTCATCGCTTACTACCTCTTCATAGGTTTTGACTCTTCCATAACGCTGGCCTGCGGAGCGAAGCCGCTGTTCCCACTCTTCGGTCGTCCGAGAAGGAAAAACGTCGTCGATTATTGTTCGAAGCGTTTCGACGTCTTCAAGAGCGGGCACCAAAGTAGCGAATCTGGGGTCATCTACTAGATCTTCGCGATCAAGACACAAGGCGAAGTCATTCCAGAGATGTTCGGGGATTCCGAGAAGGTAGATGTAGCCATCGCTAGTCGGGCAACGATGCACAAGACCTCTTAAAATTGGGTGGTTATTGTTAGGCCGTCCAGGCGACTTGCCGCTCAACATTGTGTATGTCATCTCTGAGGATTGAGCAAAAATTGCACTGCCAACGAGTGAGACATCAATGCGCTGCCCTACGCCCGTGCGCTCTCTGTGGACAAGAGCTGCGAGGATCCCAGTAATAAGATTTTGTGCCCCGAAGTGATCACCGATAACGGCACCCACGATTGTCGGGTGCCCATCATCGTGTCCCGTAACCGAAACGATCCCTCCTTCGGCTTGGCCTACCATGTCGGCGCCCTCGCGCTGAGAATTAGGTCCTTCAGGCCCGAAAGTAGAGCCAGCAGCATAAATCAGTGACGGATTTATCTTTTTCAGGGCGTCGTAGTCGATGCCCCACTCCTCGACAGTGCCAGGAACAAAGTTGTGAATCAAAATGTCAACGGCCTCAACCAAGCGCATCAAGGCTCTCTTGCCGCCGGCAGTCCGTAGGTCCAGTGTCACCGAGCGTTTTCCGCGGTTATTTGCTTCAACGTAAGGAGAACGATCATCATCAATGGCGACAGTTAGCCATCGACCCAGGTCACCCACTTCCGGTAACTCAATCTTTGTGACCTCAGCACCAAGGTCGTGCAACATTGCCGCCGCCTGTGGTCCTTGAACCAAAATAGATAGATCTAAAACCCTGTAACCGCTGAGTGCCCCCACGACTACGACGCTAGCGCATCAAGTTTGTGCGTTTACTCTGGACTCTGAGTTGGTTTCAGCAACGTCTCTGTTCCCGGCGCGGTTCGAGGTCAGCTAGCCGCGAATCCTCTATCTAAGTCCTCGATAATGTCAGATATTGTTTCGAGTCCGACTGAAAGTCGCACCAGGCCCGGAACGACGCCTGCTTTAATCTGCTCCTCGGGAGTCAGTTGTGAGTGAGTCGTTGAAGCGGGATGAATAGCGAGACTCCGCACATCCCCGATGTTGGCAACGTGGCTATGTAACTGCAGAGCATTCAAAAACTTTTTGCCGGCCTCGACGCCGCCCTTAATTATGAACGCAGGGACTGACCCATAGCCACGGCCTTGACCAAAGGCGCTGAGCCGCGAATGCCAAGGACTGTCAGCTAAACCCGAATACTGAACAGCCTCAACCTTCGGATGGGCATTTAGATACTCCGCAACCTGCTGAGTGTTCGAAAAGTGTCGCTCCATTCGCAGACTCAAGGTCTCAAGTCCCTGGAGAAAGTAAAACGCATTTTGTGGCGAGATTGCAGCGCCAACATCGCGAAGTAACTGCACCCGAGCTTTAATGATGAATGACCCATTTCCCAAGGCAGGCCAATATGCCAAACCGTGATAGCTGGGGTCGGGTTCGGTGAAGTTAGAGAATCTGCCGCTCTCTCCGTAGTCGAAGTTGCCGCCATCTATGATTACGCCACCAACGGAATTTCCGTGCCCTCCAATGAACTTGGTCATCGAGTGAACGACGATGTCAGCCCCAAGTTCCAGCGGCTTTATCAAGTAGGGAGTGGCAACCGTGTTGTCTACTACTAGTGGAAGCCCAGATTGGTGTGCTACACCCGATACACCAGTTATGTCGAGGCAGTCATTGCGCGGATTTCCAATACTTTCCGCGTAAAAAAGCTTTGTGTTTGGCTGGACCGCTGATTGCCAAGCATCTAAATCGTCAGGGTCATCGATAAAAGTTGTTTGTATTCCCATTTTGGGAAGCGTGTAATGCAAGAGGTTGTAGGTGCCCCCATACAAAGAGGCCGAGGCCACTAAGTGATCTCCTGCCTCCGCTAAATTAAGAATCGCTAAAGTCTCTGCTGCTTGCCCGGAGGCCACAGCTAACGCACCCGGAATTCCTATCGCCGTATCAGTGCCACTTTCTAACGCTTGAAGACGTGCTTCTAGCACCATTTGAGTTGGATTCATTATCCGGGTGTAAATGTTGCCCACCTCAGCCAAAGCGAATAGATCTGCTGCATGGTCAGTGTCACGAAACACGTACGACGTGGTCTGATAAATCGGGACGGTCCTGCTGCCAGTTGTCGGGTCAGGCTCTTGTCCCGCATGTATTTGCTTTGTTTCGAATCCCCAATTTTCGTTCATTTCTCTGCCTCTCTAAGTATTTTTGATATTCAGAGGGGTGGACAAAGGAGCCATCTACGCCAAGAGAAAATCTCATGGGACACTTTGTTGCGCCGACTTAGAGCCGTCGCCATATCCCTACAAAGTAGGAAAGCACCTTGGGTGTCCACCCCAGGTTGCTGGGCACACGAATGTGCGCCGCTCTTGATAACGACGCCATTTCAGCAGATCGGCAGTATGAACGCAACTCGTATTGACATAAATAGGCCAGAAGGAGTCGCCAGTATTTCTGGTCTCTGACACACTAAGTTTGTGTCGAAGTACCCCCGAGTCAAAGAGACTGATGCAGACGGTATTGAACGACTGATCTCACTCGAGCTAGCTGACGACGCAATTTACCGGACTTCTAAAGCGGCAATGTGGGAAGGCAGGCTCCCATACGCGGCAGTTATCGATATAGCGGTGTCACGGGTGGGTTCCGCTGATTTAGTGGTTGCAGAGACGAAACACGGACAAATTCGATGGTCGCTCAAGAGCGGTCACAATTTGCGAGACGAAATCGAGCGACGCAAAAGCGCGAACAACTAACTGTCGGGAAACGTTCATAGGTCAGCGCTGTGTAGCAAATCAGCTCGCGACGCCGTTTATGATGAACAGACACGATTGGAAGTTTCATGATTACAGGAATGCCTCGAGTTGCCATCGCTGTTGAGAGCTTCGACAAAGCAATGTCGAAATTCCAAAATGAGTTAGGCATGCATGTTGTTGATTTCTCCCCAGAGACAGTTCCGTCTTTGGGAGCACACGTCGGCATGTGTCAGCCTCAAGGGGGCAGCAACATCGAATTGATGGCGCCTTCCAATCCCAGTGAGCCATTAAGTCAAGCGCTCCAAAAGTTTCTTGATCGACGCGGCGAAGGAATTTATGCGGTAATGCTCGAAGCTCCTGACCCCAACGCCGAAGCAGAAGAACTGCTCAATAGGGGAGTGAAGGTCTTACCGCTGATGAGGGGCGCAGGTGGTCGCGACATACACCCAAGCTCAACGCATGGGGTGCTGATAAGGGTTTACCCGGACGGATCTGTTGCGCAGCCCGACCTTCCCGAGAGCGCACCGCCTCACTATTCGGGAATCCAAAAGGTCCTGGTCGCTACCAACGACGCCTCTCTCGCCGCAGAGGTCTACGGATCTCGATTAGGGCTGCAGGCAGATAGCCCAGTGATCGACAATGACAGAGGCGTTCTCAGCTCAACCATCCGTCCACCTACGGGTGGTCTGATCGAGTTGCTTTCACCTGTTGACACAAGTCGAGAGTTCGGTCTAACCCTAGAAGCCTTTCTTGATGCCAAAGGAGAGGGTGTTTACGGCTTAGCTTTGGACTCCAGCGATGAACCCAAAGCCTACGAACTGGACCTTTTTGGCACAAAGTTTCTCATTAACCATTAGGCATTTTGCTTACGTCGATTTGTCAATCGCCGGATTCGGGCGTAACAGCACCGCGAGCCCTATTATGAAGGCAGCCTTAAGAGCCGCAAGGACATAGAAACATGCGTAGCGAGACAAATTTAGATTATGAAGTCGTAGTCGTCGGGGCGGGAGTCGCCGGCATTTACCAAATTAAACGTCTAATCGATATGGGAATTAAAGCAACGGTACTCGAAGCTGACGCCGACTTAGGCGGCACGTGGTACAACAACCGATACCCCGGCGCAAGATTTGATTCCGAGAGCTACACCTATGGGTACTCGTTCTCAAAGGAGATTCTGGATGAGTGGCACTGGAAAGAAATGTTCTCTGGTCAGCCCGAAAATCTCAAATACCTGAATTTCGTCGCTGACAAATTCAACTTGCGTCAGCACATGCAGTTCAACTGTCGCGTGCAGTCAGCAATCTTCAATGAATCAGAGGAGCTTTGGGACATCAAGGTTTCGGACGGACGCGAACTTCGATGTCGTGTCTTGATTCTGGCTTTGGGTCTTCTGTCGCAGCCCACGATGCCCCGTGTTGAGGGAGTCGAAGATTTCCAAGGCCGGTCATGGCATACCTACAATTGGCCCCATGAACAGGTCGACCTGCGAGATCAGCGAGTAGGCGTTGTAGGCACTGGAGCCACCGCCATCCAAGTCATTGGAGAAATAGCGGACAAGGTAGGCGAACTGACGGTGTTTCAAAGGCGACCTAACTGGGTTGCCCCTCTTAACAACAGTGAGATTTCCCCGGCTCAGATGGATGAAATTCGAGCCAGGTATGACGAAATATTTGAAACCTGTGCGCGAACTCCAGGGGGCTTTGAGCATGAGCCGGACCGCAGAGGGTTTTACGAAGTTAGTCAGGAAGAGCGATACGAGCTCTGGGACCAGCTCTACGATGAGCCCGGCTTTGCTATATGGCTCAGAAACTTCAGAGAAATCTTCACAGATGAAGAAGCCAACGCAGAGATATCAGCATATATTGCCGAACGAATTCGTGGTCGAGTAGAGGATCCTGAGGTAGCTGAAAAGCTAATTCCCAAAGATCATGGATTTGGAGTGCAGCGGGTTCCCATGGAGACCGGTTACCTAGAAGCCTTTAATCGAGAAAATGTGCAGCTCGTAGATATCAGTGAAACCCCTATAGAGCGGGTCACTGAAACTGGAATTCGAACAAGCGACGGAGACTACGACTTTGACATCATTGTCTACGCAACTGGTTTCGACGCTATAACCGGCTCTTTCGACCACATAGATATCCGAGGGCGTAACGGCATGACTCTCAAGGAAAAGTGGTTCGATAGCCCAACAACCTTCCTTGGAATGATGGTTTCTGGCTTTCCTAACTTACTCATGCCGTCAGGCCCTCAAAGCGGATCTGCGTCGACGAACTATCCCCGCGGAATTGAGAATGGAGTGGACTGGTGCACAGAAATGCTCGAGTACCTTTACGACAACGAGCTTGGCTACTTTGAGGCTACCGAGGAGGCTGAGAGTCGCTGGACTGAGCACGTCGTAAAGATGTATTCCGTGATGTTGATGCGTAAAGCCCAGTCATGGTTCACCGGATACAACAGCAACGTAGACGGCCATGAAGCTGGGAAGGTTCGTTACATGGTTTATAACGGTGGAACACCTAAATATGTTGCAACGATCGCTGATGTTGCGGACAAAGATTACGAAGGTATCCGGTTCAGCAACGATGCCCACATGCCTGTGGAAGTCGTTACGGCTGATTAAAGTCGCAGAGCGAACTCGGCGTCCCAAGGCTGCGGGCGTCTCCTATCCGTCTCTTTCAGCCGCTATTTTCTCGAGGTTTCGTAAGCAATCCGGACAAAGGGCTCTGCGGTCGTAAACGCTTTCATTTCTAAGACGACCAAAGTGCTCAGCCCATATTTCATTCCAGAATAAAGAACCTTCATTTTCTCTTTCCAACGGGGAAGGAAAGACGATTGCACAAAGTTGACAGGTGGCTAACCCGAGTTCATCAATTAGACGTAATCGAAAGCGTTCTATGGGCTGCAAAGAAGGTGCGGGCAGAGTCCGATGACACGAGAAATCAGAGTCGACGCGGATCAAACCCACGCGTAGGTGCAAGGCGGCTTCAATTTGCTCTTCGCTAAAATTAGCCTCGCCGAGATAGAAAGCGCAGTAAACGCGACCTGCGAAAACGGAGCATGCGTAGGCGTCGCCTAGCGTTGAAATGAACCTCGAAGGGGACGTCCGAACTTGAACCGCTATTAACTCTGAGTCTCCGGCGAGATATCCGCCGGAGTGGCTGATTCCGATCACATCAGGACGTGGATTGCTAAGGCCCTTCGGGACGTTCGGAAGCGAGAGACAGTTGAGCCCTGAGGGGGCAAGGAGCCAAGAACTAACCGACTTTCGCAAGCGAAGACCATCTTCTTTGGGTGAACGATTGCTCATGTGTGTCGGGGCTTCACTATTGGGGGATCGAATTAAGGGCTACTCATGTTGCCACTGGAAGAGCGTATCTGGGGCACTGCAGTTTCAAGATCTCTCCTAGCTGTTAGGAACCCTACATGTTGCAGGCGACTATTCGTGTTGGACTCAACGGCGACAAAGCTGGGCGAGAAAATGCTGGAGCCTTTCCAAGGGACTCTTTTCTTCAATGTCGCGTTTTCGTAGCTCTTGCAGAGAACCGCACCCGCAGTCTGGTATCTCGGGATCGCCGAAGTGTAAATGAGGGCAACCTAAGCGGTGGTCCAAGAAAACGGTTCGTTCGTACTTGGAGCCATCAGCGTTGAAGCGAATGTACCTTTGGGCGCCCCCGGCGAATCGCCGGTCGAACATCATTGCTTAATAATACTTGCAATTGCTCAACCTCTGTCGGCGACGTGCCTTCACGTTATTCAGAGAACTAGATCCGGCCTTAATCCGTGAGTGCACTTAGTAGCAAAGCTAGATTTAGAGGACCTGTTATGGATGAAAGGAAGGGAAATGATTACTGTCGCTACAAGGTGGGAAGGAACCCCTCAAGCTATTCATGCCGTTGAAGCGGGGTCTCGAGCTGCGAAAGTTCAGCATGAGAACTGGGGCGCAAAAAACCCACGGCTACTTCGACCAGTTGCAGGATCTGGAGGAATGGAAGTGGCTATCTATGTGACTGATTTTGCTTCTATGGAGGAGTACGGAAAATTTTGGGACCAAGTTGCGGCGAGCGATTGGTTTCTGCAACTCCAAAAAGACGTTGCTGCCGCTCATCCGGATTTACGGATGGCAGAACAAGTCGTCATGTACAACGCCATAGCTGACTGAGGTCCACGAACCTGTGTGTGTCGGTTATAGGCGCAAACACAGAACCTCGACACCTCATTATGCAACAGGTAGTGAAGCACAGGCGCGGGGTCCTTTGTCGCGTTAGCACGCAACTAGGTGAAGGTGTTTGTGGTCTAAGCGCGCCCTCTATTCGACGCTAGAACTAGCGTCGACCAGAGAGTTTGCAAAAATCGAAGTGAGTGCGCAGCACTCACATTGAAGCTGTTAGTCGCAGAATGCGAATTAGGTATACCTAAACAACCCGTACGTTCTGAGCTTCGTCGCCTTTGCGGCCTTCGCCAATCTCGAATTCGACCGTCTGGCCTTCTTCGAGAGAGCGGTAGCCAGCGCCCTCGATATTTGAATAGTGAACGAAGACGTCGGCGCCTTCCTCGCGTGAAATAAATCCGAAGCCCTTCTGAGCATTGAAGAACTTAACTGTTCCTTGTGGCATTGATTGCCCTCAATTTCTTTCTGTACGACTAAACGAAAATTTCGTACCCCTTGACGATAAGGGTCTGAGCACCAGAAAGGAATGCCCAATAACGAATTCTTTTTCTTCTTCTCAAATTATTTTGGCTTAAGGGCGAGGTCCCCATGGCGCAGACCGCATCAGTTGAATCTCTTGTCGCTGCAGGAGAGGTCGAAGCTGAGCAGCGAATGTCATGAACGCGCTGTCCTCAAAGAGGTTGGACCAAAAATCTCTACGCTCTGCGTCGCTAGCGAAACGCCAAATATGAATTAGTTGGTGCAAGGGGCCAGTATCAGAGACAAAGTAGCCAACCAGAAAACTTGAATGACCTCCGGCTTCGAGAGCCGGCCAACCCTGAGACGAATAGAGCTCCAAAACTTTCGGCATTTGCCCAACCGACACTTCGTAAGTTCGGCGTTCATAAAGTTCGAGGTTGTTCATGCCCCAATAGTAAGTTCTAGCTGCGCTAAATGAGAAATCTCATTGACCGTCCAGGACCGACCTACCGAACCCATTCATGATGCACATCAAGATTTTGGTAGGTGATGTCAGTGGTCGCTTGGGCCTCGGCGGCGCCTTCTTGGGTAGCGTCTAGCTCGTTGTTGTCGGTCGCTGTATCCCATGATTCAAACTCAACAATTGTGACCATTTTGCCCGGAACATCTCGATCGGTGCACAGCATTAATTTTTTGACTTTAGTTTCAGTGTCGGCCGAGTTGAAGTAACCCTCGATTTCAGCACGCGCTTCCTCGACGTCGCCGGTTTGTTCCATTATCTGTACGAATTTCATTACTCCACCTTTGGTAATTGAGTTATTTGCAGAATCTATTGCCTCGTTCGTTACAGATCCTCGAGCTTGCCTATTTCTTTTAACGAAATTTGCAATCGTCCCGTTAGGCATAGACCTGGAGAGAAGCTGAGAGTGAGTATTTCAATTCCATGATCTAGGTGGTCTACTTGAAGATGTTTGGTAACTGTTATCTCAAGAAGGCTCAGCAGTCATGTCCTCAGAAATTAATGATCTAGAGCGATTGGTCGCACTTCGAGATTCTGGTGAGATCAACGCTGAGGAGTTCGATGCCCTCAAGGCGCAACTATTAGCTCCGGAGAGTCAGAAACTTCCGGACGCTGAAGAAAAAAAGCGCTTGATCACCATGACAGTTGTCGTCACGTTATTGGTGTGCGGTGCAGCGTTCGGGCTCTACTCTTCGTTGTCCGGGTCGTCGAATCAGTTGCCGCCTGAAGAACAAGCTTTCGTGAATCAATTTGTGTCCACTGGCGCAGTGTCGGACTTTGGCGGACTGGGTGAAGTTGGCTTCTCTTCGTCGGACGCACGATGCGTGGGAAACAACTTTGTGGATCGAGTCGGTTTGGCGGCGCTTAACGATCGCGACGATGGGTGGATGATGGCGGAAGAGCTTCCACCTGAACTGGCCTTACCTTTTTTTGAATCGATGAGCGACTGCGTTGACCTGAAAGAGTTGGCAGCCCTTGGTATGGCGGAGGGGGCCGAAGTTGATGTCGCTCTCTTTGACTGCGCGCTAGACGATCTCTCCGAAGGAGAATTGGTGGAACTGCTCGCTGCTCCTATGGACGAGCTTGAGATCGAGAACGGTGCGACGGCTCGTCTTCTCCTACCGATTCTCGGTAATATTTTCGACTGTGCTGCGCAGTTGCCCGATTTTGATCTAGGGGAGCTTATGGAGCTGGACTGGTAGGCATTGCTTTGTAGCCGACGTAAGCGCCGTAGAGATGGACGGCTCCGGCGATGATGCAACCCCATGCGCCCCAACCCAAAAACGAAGTTTCGAGAATTAACTTAAGCAGTAACGATCCCACTAATACAGCGTTCACTATCAGAAGAACTTCTTCCCAAGTTTTCCCTTTGGGGCTATCAGGAAGTTTGTCACTTCCCGTAGCTTGAGCAAAACAAACCATTAGCGAGATCACGAGCGCTAGAAGAGCGATCACGCCGAGGAGCGCATTTGGGGCTTGTATGGCGGATTGCGAAATTCCCCACTGACCGCTTCCGAATTGATGCCAAGGAGCGAATATCAGGAAAAGAAGAAGGATCGGCCCGCTGGTAAGCATTAGTTGAAAACGGCGCTCTAGCTTTTGGAAGTCCATGATTTCTCCTGAAAGTTGCTGAGCAAAGTTCATATTGATTTTAGATTACGGGTTCTCGATATATGAGTTATTCACTAGTGAACTTGACCAAGCCTCGACTCGGCACTTCGGTCTACTCCGAATATTGCCTATAGTGGCCATCTTCTAATTTATGGCGCGTTAGTAACCCATTTAGCCTAAGGTGCGCCAGTGTCCAGCCAAATAGACCCTGATGGTGTCAACTCCTTTGTCAATAACTGTTATCCCGAGTTAGGCAGTCGTTGCGTTGAGATTGGATCCGATTTCGCCGTAGCGGAATATGACTTGAGTGGTATCGCAAGACGACCAGGTGGATACATTTCGGGACCGGACCAATTCCGATTGGCGGATGGAGCGCTATGGTTTTTGACCTTTCACGCGATCGGGCGGTACGAGGAGATGTCTGTGACTAGTGAGCTGTCAATTCGCTACCTTCGACCCGCTCTTGGTGAGCGTCTTTTCGCTCGCGCTCAGCTGCAGGGTCACACTAGGCGCAGTGTCGTGGGTTCGGTTTCGCTATGGTGCGATTCGAATAAAGAGAAAATAGTCTCAGTGGGTCAAGGGACCTATTCGTTGCCTGTTGCGTAAATGATGTCTATTTGAAACAAAGCGGCCTGCTTGCGTCAAAACCAATAGAGTTCGACCGGGGTTCTTCATAGGGCGGGGTTTTGCAGGGTGCTGGAGAGATACCGAATATTAGATTTATCGGACGACAGAGGCCACTTCTGTGGAATGGTCTTGGCGCAGCTAGGAGCAGAAGTAATCGCGATTGAGCCGCCCGGTGGGCAGCGCTCTCGTTTTCAAATGCCATTCGCTGGTAATAAAAAAGATCCTGAAAAATCATTGACCCATTGGGCCTATAACCGAGGTAAGCATTCCTTGGTCTTAGATCTAACTCAGAGCAGCGACATGGAACGTTTCGATGAGCTAGCCGCGACCGCCGACGCAATTGTGGCATCAACTCCTCTGGGGCTTGACCTGGAGCAACTTCGGGCCAAGCACCCCCATTTGGTTACCGCTAGCATCTCTGGCTTTGGATTGACCGGTCCGAAATCAGATTGGGCTAGCAGCGATATCGTAAATACAGCAGCCAGCGGAACGTTGGGCATAACGGGTGATCGCGACCGGGCCCCTGTGCGGCTTTCGATACCTCAAACTTGGCATTTTGCCGCATCTGATGCGCTGTGTGGGATTCTTCTGGCCTTAAGGCAACGTGACGCTTCGGGCGCCGGTCAGCACGTTGATGTGGCGGCTCAACACAGTTATTTGTTCGCGACGCAGTATCAAATGCTTTCGCCATTTGCGGGCGCTCCTAGTGCTCGACGGCTGTCGGGCGGTGCAGAAATTGGCCCAATCACGCTGAAACTTGTCTACGAGGCGGCCGATGGCTACGTCTCAATTGTCTTTTTAGTTGGACCGACAGTTGGTCCCTACAACACTCGTTTATTCAGGTGGATGGATGAAGAGGGAATGTGCCCACAAGAGTTTCTTGATGTTGATTGGATTGGTTTTGGCACGCAACTTCTATCCGATCCACGTGCACCGGCGCTGCTCAATCGGGGCGCCGAGGCGATTAATGAGTTCACGAAGACTAAGACCAAGGAGCAGTTACTGAGTGGCGCCTTAGAAAGAAACCTGCTTCTCGGACCAATTAACACAACCACCGACCTTCTTGAAATGGAGCACGCAGTAGAACGTCACTTTTGGAGCGATATTGAAGGCACTAGGTTCGCAGGCCCGATAGCGCGACTCAGTGACGCTACTTTGGCAACCAAGAACCGGGCCCCAAGACTTGGAGAGCACAGCTTCGATGAAGGGCGCGATTGGAATTACCCAGCGGCGGACTTGGCCCAAACATCGGCAGACCCTCTTGAAGGTGTCAAGGTGCTTGATATGACATGGGCAATAGCTGGTCCCTATGCCTCCCGAATAATGGGCGATTTCGGGGCCGACGTGTTGAGAATCGAATCAGAACTGAAGCCATGCATTATGCGAGGTGCGGGTCCTTTCGTCGCAAACGAGGCCGGAGCAGACAACTCTCTAAGTTATTTGTCCATTAACGCGTCGAAACGCTCTCTTGCCATCGATTTAAGCCAACCGGCTTCCAGGGCAATTATGGAAGAGCTCGTTGAATGGGCAGATGTTCTTATCGAGTCTTATTCAGTAGGCGTAATTGGTCGCATGGGGCT
>DKNM01000004.1 GCA_002470695.1 Candidatus Neomicrothrix sp. UBA7388 | reverse complement strand
AGATTGCGATTGACTCGCAGTAAATATATTTGCTCTTCTGAGGTCACCCCGGTTGACACTCTTATCAAGCAATTGGTGAAGTCGAATTTGCGAGACGTAACCGTCTCGGGCTCGGGTATCAGCTTCAATATCCGGAGCGTGTCGAAGTAGCGCTGACAGAAACATTCTCATGCCTTGGGAAGCATCAACTTTCCATGCGGGGCCCGAGTCGGTGTATGCAAGTTTTAAGTCTGGACGACTGTTATCAACTCCGGTGAGCCCAGCTTGTTGAATGACTCGGACGCTCGAGGGGAGTGTTGAGATTAATAGTTGTCGATTTTCCTCTGCAACTTCGGCCCAGATCACCTCACACGCTGCGGCTGAAACGGCAGTAGCTAAGTCCTCGCCAATTTGTATTGACGTGACGCTTGCGACTCCGGCCAAAGTTGCTGCTTGGTCAGCTGATTTTCGTGCAACCGTTCCAAGCGGCGAATCATCAGTAATAAGACACCACCTCGATTGCGGTTCGTTCTCGAACAACGCAAGCGTTATTAACTCGATCGGTGGGCCATGGGTCAGAAAACGAGCATCTTGTTCCCAGTCAAGAGTGGAACTGGCCGCTACTCCCAACACTTCCTGTGCGACAAGAAATGGATGCAGTGCTCCCATTGCTGTCTCATTAATGAACGCAAAGGCAACTACTCGTTCAAGTAGTTCGGTGGCAGAGTTTTCCGCTATTTGGGGGTCCCCTTGATGGTCAATAATTTCTAGTTCGACTGCGTAGCGTCCCCCAATCCCCCCCTGCGCGTTGACGTCAGCCCAGTACGCAGATACCCCTGCAATGCGAGACCTGTCGAGGGAAGCTCCCGGTCCGGTTATATCGGCAATCACCCCTAACCGAACTACTTCTCCGTCGAACCCGACCGACCGTTCAACCGACCGAACATTTTTTGCGGCAAGGTCATCCAGTTGTGTTGGTTCAGTTGAACAAGCCAACAAAAGAAAGAGGGTTGCCAAAATTGCAAGAGTGGCACCATGGCGGTTGAGTTGCTGTCGTTGCGTCAACTCACCACCGATTGCCATAGGTGTTAAACGTAGAGGAGAGAGCATCGAAGTTGTCAAGAGCGCGTCCTGCGCCTAGGACCACCGCTTCCATTGGAGTGCGAACGATCCGAACAGGAACGCGGGCATCATTTTCCAGTCGTTGGGCCAAGCCCTTCAGGAGTCCGCCACCGCCCACTAAGTGAACGCCATGGACCAGCAGGTCTTGGGAAAGTTCGGGAGGAGCCTGACTAAGACAGTCAATTACCGAATCGACTACAGCTTGCACGGGCTCATCTAATGCGGACCTCACTTGATCAGGTGTCAAAATAAAGGTTCGAGGCAAACCGGTGGTGAGATCGCGTCCTTTTACTTCAGCGTCGTATTCATCTTCACCAGCCCATGCAGAGCCGATTTGCACTTTTATCTCCTCCGCAGTTCGTTCCCCTATCGCAATTCCGTGAACGCGCCGTGCATAGGATTGCAAAGCGGCATCAAAGTCAAAAGAACCGACTCGGATCGCTTTCAGGGAAACAATACCTCCCATGGAAACCATTGCCGTCTCCGCAGTACCGCCTCCTACGTCTATGACCATGTTCCCTATCGGCTCATGGATAGGCAGCCCTGAACCAATTGCTGCGGCCATTGGTTGATCGATGAGTCGAACATCGCTCGCACCGGCGCGGCGCGCAGCATCAGTCACCGCCCGACGTTCTACTGGAGTAATCACGGAAGGAACGCATACTACGACTCGGGTTTTGCCAAATCTTCCAACACCGACTTGCTGCAAAATGAGGCGAATCATTCTTTGGGTTGTATCGAAGTCGGTAATTGCGCCCTTCCTCAGAGGCCGGACAGCCACAATGTAGGAAGGAGTTCTTCCTATCATCTGCCATGCCTCGCGGCCGACCGCAAGAACATCTCCGGTCCGTTCATTCATTGCAATTACCGACGGCTCGTTTAACACAATGCCGCGTCCACGCTCGTACACCAGCGTGTTCGCAGTGCCGAGATCAATAGCTAGATCACGTGCCAGAGGAGTGCCTCCTACTGATTTCCACCTGATCGCTGTCAATTAGTTGAACAGTTTCATCGTCTTCCGGTTTAAGAGCATCTAACTTGCTCCGGAATGCATCAATGCTCGCATGCCATGGGGTCTTTTTGCGACCTCCTAATGCAAGACAAAAAGAACCCAGCAGAGTTATTGCGGCTGCCAAGCCAAGAAAAGCCAAGGGACTCATTGTTCGCCTTTTTCTCTAATTTGAGCTGCCTTTACATCGGTAATGTCTTGGCTGGCCAACGCCCAGTCTTCACCGTCTTTCCAAACTTCGCGCTTCCAAATGGGGACCGTTGCCTTCAGGGTGTCGATACCAAAACGACCCGCTTCAAATGCTTCAGGGCGATGTGGAGAGGACACGGCTACCACAACAGAACTTTCTCCAAGTTTTAAGGGCCCTGTCCGATGAGCCAAAACCACTCGAACTATGTCAGGCCATCGCTGACGCATTTCGCTCGCTATGGCCTCTAATCGGGGTTCAACGTGCTCTTCATAAGCTTCGTACTCTAAAAGAGTTACATCTTCTCGGCCTTCTGCATGGTCTCGAGCTGTGCCTGAGAATACAACGATGGCGCCACACGAAGGGTGAACGCACCAGTCATATATTTCGCCAACATCAAGCTTTTCTGTGGTCAGTGTTACTCGAGATTCAAAGTTTCGGGGAGAGGACACATCATCATGGTACGCCGCGCAAGGCCTACCTCCCTATCGCCTTGAGGAGCCGCGGGTAAATTTCTGCATTTACTGGCTACCGTTTCTTTCGTGGACCCTTTGGACGAATCCGAAAACGGTAATGGTGATGATTCGCTCAACCCACCCATCGATGACCTGACTCCTGCGCGCGAGGCTCAAGATTGGGACCCTGAGACGGTATCGGATTGGTCTCAAATCCCTGACGACCCAAATTTTACTGCGGAAGAAGATCAGACAACTAAGTATGCGCTGCATCCCGACGACCGAATTTGGCGTCATCCGAGCGAGCTTCAATATTTGGCTCCGGACGCGGAAAGCGTCCGGCGTTCGAAGAAAGCCAGGGGGCTAATTGGGCTAAGTCTTACTAGTGCAGTGATAGGAGCGGCAGTTGCATCCTTGCTGGTGGTATCACTCCTGAGACCGGCTCCGCAGATCGTTGAGCGAGTTGTCGAGAGAGAGATCACGACGGCAAATATTTCAAACACCGATTTAGGTCTTCAGAGATCTATGGGTGTCGCTGATATCGCCGCCCAGGTAACACCCAGCGTCGTGCGAGTTGAGGTCCTTCGAAACGGTCGGGTAAGTGGCACCGGGTCGGGTGTGATTTTTAGAGATGACGGATATCTCATAACGAATGCCCATGTGGTCAGCTACGAGACAGATTTTCGCGTGGTGCTGGCTAGCGGGAATACGTTTAGGGCTTCTTTGGTCGGCTTGGACCGACGAACTGATATCGCTGTGCTCCGGCCCGATCAGAAGATGAGTAATCGGTTTAGCCCGGCGACTTTAGGTTCTACTGACAACCTACGAGCTGGAGAAATAGCTATAGCGATTGGCTCGCCGTTGAGTTTGCGGGGAGGACCAACAGTGACTGTTGGCGTGATTAGTGCAACTAACCGCCGTCTCCAGTCCCCACAAGGTGATTGGTTGTATGAGCTTGTGCAAACAGATGCACCCATATCTCCGGGTTCATCGGGCGGCGCTTTAGTCGATCGGAGTGGAGCTGTCGTAGGTATCACCACGGTGATTGCAGTTACCGATGTCGGCGCCGAAGGTTTAGGGTTTGCAACTCCTATTGAAATTGCGAGAGATGTCGCAGCAGACATAATTCAGTGGGGGCGGGCACGACATGGACGTCTTGGGATTAGCGGCCTTGACGCCACAGTCAATCTGCTTCCGCCAAGCCACGCTGCAGGCGTCTACGTTCAGTCCGTGGATCCACAAGGGCCTTCTGCTCAGGGTGGTCTGCAGATAGGAGACGTTGTGGTTGAACTTAACGGGCGGCCGGTTCCTGATATGGGCGCACTGGTAGTGAGCGCTCGGATGTTAGAACCTGGCAGCAGTGCGTCGCTGAGGATATGGCGTGACGGGCAGCTGATGACATTGGAGATAGATGTGGCAGAGTTGGATTAGCTTTTCGTCCTTTTGAGTATTCGTCGCACCCAAAGGCTCAAAGCCAGACATAGTCCACAAATAGAAGCTGTCCCGATCGCTAATGAAAC
>DKNM01000107.1:3170-10607 GCA_002470695.1 Candidatus Neomicrothrix sp. UBA7388 | reverse complement strand
CGGCCCTCTCCTGAGGAGGCTCTCTTAGGTTGGCTGTCCAAGAGGGTGGGTCGTCCTGTTATATGGATTCCCACTCGTAGCCAAGACATGGTGGGCCTGGGACATGGCCGAGGCCAGATCCAGTACTGCAAAATCGGAGGGAGTAAAGACGGGAAGATATCTGCGTATCACCTGCATGTTGTTCAAGAAGCAGGTGCTTACCCAGCGGGAGGGGCTGGTTTACCTGCCAACGCGCGAGCAATGTTGACCGGCTGCTACGACATTGAGAGCGTTGGATTTAGCGCCGTATCCGTAGTGACAAATACTACGCCGACCGGTGCCTACCGGGGAGCGGGTCGCCCGGAGGCAGCCGCAGCTATTGAACGCGCCGTAGACGCGTTTGCTGCCGAGATCGATATGGACCCCGCCGAAGTTCGTCGCAAAAATTTTCTGCAGCCACAAGACTTTCCGCTCGTAACCAAAACCGGATCTGCGTATGACAGCGGAGAGTACGAAGCAAGCTTGGATGCAGCACTCACAGCAAGTTCTTACGAGAACCTTCGCTCCGAGCAAAGGCAGCGACGAGCTAGTAACGCAGATCGGCTGCTAGGAATCGGACTAGCAAGCTACGTGGAAAGGACCGCAGGAGCAGGTCGCGCAGAGTACGGCGCTGTTGAACTCCTTACTGGGGGCAAGGTTGTTGTTCGGACTGGCTCCTCACCTTATGGTCAAGGTCACCACACGGCATGGGCGATGTTGGTTGCTGATGCAACTGGAATCGATATGGCAAACATCGAGGTAGTGCATGGGGATACAGACGAGGTTCCCCAAGGTGAAATTACTGGCGGATCTCGTTCTGTGCAGCTAGCCGGCGCTGCTGTCTGGGAATCAGCGGCTCAGTTAGTTGAACAGGCGAAGAAATTAGCGGCTGAAATTTTGGAGGCCTCCGAATCAGATCTATCGCTGAACACCGAGTCGGGTTTCTTCGAGGTAGCTGGGACACCTTCTATAGGCGTCTCTTGGGAGCAGGTTGCTGAATTCGCCGAGCAGCAGGTCACGGGACCCCGGCTTCTGCACGCTGAGGAAGTCTTTGAATCAGAAGGACCGACATTTCCGTTCGGAACCCACGTTGCAGTAGTCGAAATCGACATGGCCACGGGTGCTGTCGAACTGGGAAGGTTAGTCGCATGCGATGACGCCGGAATCATTTTAAATCCTCTTCTTGCTGATGGCCAAGTGCACGGAGGATTAGCCCAGGGAGCTGGGCAGGCTTTAATCGAAGAGTTCAAATACGACGAATATGGCAATCCCCTCACAAGCAACCTCAGCGACTACGCAGCTATCTCCGCTACGGAGTTACCGATGTTCGAACGCGTCGTTCTGGAGACGCCCACGCACATCAATCCTCTTGGAGCGAAAGGAATTGGAGAGTCAGGAACAGTAGGTGCAACGCCTGCAATACAAAACGCTGTAATCGATGCCCTCAATCATCTAGGCGTCCGTCACCTAGATATGCCTCTCACCCCCGAGAAGGTGTGGCGAGCTATTAAAGACTCGAAGGCGTAACTACCACTTAGCTAAAGGGTCGATCATGAGCACCGCCGTCATTTCGTCGTGCAGCAGTGAGAAATCGTCCGATCGAACTCCTGATCTCCCATCTGAAGGCGCATCATCTTCTATAGAAAGCTCAATTTTATAAGGCTCAAAAAATTCGTTCAGTTCTTGTAACCAAAGTCGCTGCTGCTCTGCCTTAGAAACTGAAATCACTCCCGTTGCGAGCAGTTCTTCATCGGGCCCCACAAAATATTCTCGAGCAAGCGGCGCAAGCTCAACAAACACCGGCTTGAGATGAGAATTACCTTCGTCCGATGAAAGTAATCTTTCTGCAAGCGAAAGCGCATGGTCCTTATGGAATTGCTCCTCGGCGAGACACCGTTGTGCAACATCGCCAAGTTCCGACCAAGTAGAACCAAGAAGTGACCGCCAACGCACTTGTTCCGCTGTGTCATGCAACAGATGACGAACCAGAGCCCATGACCAGTCGTGGCACAACATCTCAGCAATATGCGCTGAACGGTATTCGGAATATTTGCGACCGTAAGCTAGGTCGTCCACATCGTCGGTAATAAGACCGTACAACGAGCGGGCGTGACCAAGTTCGTCCTGAGCAATCGAGGTAAAGGCTAAGTCCTCCTCTAAAAATGGACCAATGGCTATCCACCATGCGTGATTCTGGCCTACACAAAGTTCGTCGTCAGCAAATGCAAGAACCAGTTCACGCGCCGCATCAGAAGGCTGCATCAGAATCCTCCCCGCTTGACCGATTCGACCTACGTAGTTCAGCTACCAGCTTTCCATCGTTGTGTTTGTGGCTACGGTCCGCCATCTTCAGATCATCCTGGTTTGCGATCAATATCGAATCACGAGCGACAACCCACATTTGGTCGCCCTCGTTTCGCCGACCGTAGGTTTCTCGCGCGTAAGTCAGCGCCATGCCATCATCGGGTGCCTCTAGGGACCCAGCGTGGTTAAAGCTTTCTTTGCCATCTTTTTTCAAAAAAACTTCGTAAGTATTCATAGTCCATCACCTCCAGGGCTTAAGGACAGCCCCGAATACAGGAGTTGGTATATTTCGTCACCTAGCGACCCAATACTGAGGCCACGCTCGGGGCTGTACCAACGATGGGTACCATTAAGTAACGACAGAACGAGATTCGCGGCAAGCGATACATCTAAATCTGGACGAAATTCACGACGCTCGCAGCCACTTTCTAGCACCTCGCGAAAAACCTCTTGGTAACGATCAAAGATCGTCACAGCTTCATCTCGCTCCGGCTCTGGCAAAAATCTAATTTCGTTGAGAAAGGTCTTCGCTTGATCACGGTCTCGAATCAAAATTTCTAGGTGGCCATGAACGAGCCGAGAAAGTCTTTGAGGAGCAGGCGCCGACATAGCAACGACTTCGTCTGCCAACGCTTGGAAGCTCAGGGCAGCCTCTCGGACCACGTCGACAAGTAATTCATCTTTAGAACCCACATGGTTATAGAGCGAAGAACCCTTAAGACCTACTTCCCTCCCAAGGTCACGCATGGATGTTCCATGAAACCCTTGCTTGGCGAAGAGGGTGCGCGCCGCTGCAACTACATCGGTCCTACTCTTTCTAACCATCGCTAGGTTGCCTACGCGACCGGACCACTTCGATTGGATTTCTACAGTCGGGACACCACTCAACAGATCTACATGCTGTAGGGCCCACATCGCTTCGGTGTTGCAGCGAGGACTTTCCACATATTGGACATTCGACGCTTCCGGACTTAGGGCGAATAGCAACCGAATACTCCTTCGCTAAAAAGATTCGAGCATCGTCACTAATTCGATCCGGCGTCCAAACTGGCGAAGAGCAGAACCTAACCTTTATTTCATAGCCGCAAGCTTCAGCAGCGCTACGAACATCTTGCTCAATCGTTTGCAAAGCCGGACACCCTGAGATAGTCGGCACCAAATCGACTCGAATACCTTCCGAGTCAGCAACTACGTTTTCCAGGATCCCTAACTGCTGGATGGTCAGGTCCGGGTACTCAGGATCAGTGACCGCGCAAACCGCTGATCGAACAGCGTTAAGGTCAACTTGAGTTACTTTCATCAAGATGTCTGTCCAGAAGCGGTTAAAGCAGCTCGCACCCATGCGGCGCTTGACCATGCATTTCGCGCGTCGCCGATTCTCCGCTCGCTGTCCGGTCCTCCATTACGCATTGTTTGCTTGAGAGGCTCCCAGTCAATTTCGCCAATCTGCCATTTTCCAGTCACCGAATCCTTAGCTAACGCGGGATCAGGGATTTCAAACCCTCCAGCTAGAAGCTGAGGAACGAACTTCTGCACAAAACGATCCCTAAGAACTTCGTTTCTTTCAGATTTGATATGCCACCGAAGCAACTCATCATCCGGCCGCGAGTCAGGGCCAAAAAGTTGAACAGCGGGTAGCCACCATCTGTTGATCGACTCCTGCATCATCTCATGCTGAGCGTCAGTACCCTGAGCCATCAACAACATCATTTCCTCGCCATTGCGCATGTGGAAACCTTCTTCCGCGATAACCCGTCTAAGAATTCGCTTATACGGACCATAGGAACAGTTTTTGAAAACAGCCTGTTGGCTTGCAAGGGCTGCGGCATCGACAAGGTAAGCAACCGCTATTTGATCGGTCCAAGTGTGTACCCGGTAGTGGAAGACGTTGTGGAAGTGAGTTCTGCCCTCCAAGAGGTCGCTCATCATCTCTTCTCGAGTTTTGATACCCAAATCCGCAGCAACCATATACAGCAGATGCGCGTGCCCAATCTCATCTTGAGTTTTCGCTAGGGCAGTTAACTTTCTGTGGAGCCCTGGGGCTTTAGGTATCCAATCTCGTTCTGTAAGACCGCCCATGTATTCGCTGTTTGCGTGAAGTTCAATAAATCGAAAAACAGCTAATCTATAAGGTTCTGGCATCTGATCGTTGGGTTCAACGAGACCGCCTCCGTTGAGAAACTCTTCAAATGTCTCGATATTTGGCCAATTGCGCACACGGTAATTATACAAACGAACGTTCGTTAGTGTTAGTGAATATCGGAGTCTTCAATTAGTCCGTTCGATAACGCCCATTCACTAACCAATTCGGCGTAACGACGAGTGCTGTCTTTATAGCTCGCGACGTCTGAGGGGAAATTGAATGCGGTTCGTAGAAGGCTTGCGAGGGCAGGAGGGTTCGCGGCCACTGATCTGATCTTTTGTCGAAGGATCCGTATCGTAAAGACGATTGCGTCGCTTTTTGGCAGTCGTCTAAGCGTCTGATACTCAACTCTCAGCAGTACCTGATCCGCGACGTTGTCCTTGGTTACATTATGAAGCAGAGGATGATTTCGGCGGTTGGGAATGAGTCGGAGGTTGGGGTCATCCGTTAGCGTGAAATTGGACCGCCAGACTGATTTCTCGGGACGCAGCCGATCGAAAAAGATGCCCATGGGTCGCGACAGGTCAACCCCATACCTCGGGACTGGCCCATGAATATCATCCAAAGTCTCGCCGAACTTCGATGGGACATGCCACTGAGTTGGAATGGCGACCGCGCATGCAGTCATCGTCCAGCCAGCGGGACGCTTTTGGAGAACGCAGAGGTCTTCTTGGACGATTCGTCGAGCGGATTCGATTGCCGGCCGATCTGAGCGACCTTCCACTTCCAAATTTACGAATCCTGTTCTTTCTTTTAGATGAAAATGAATTTCTTCGAAAAGTTCCTGGCAAGCGCTCGCCGCATCTGGCTCGCTGTAGACGACCTGGTTTCTGCGGCTATCAATTAGGTTTCTGATTTCGTGAAGGTCTGCACCTCTTTCATCATCGACGATCAGCCAATTGTTTAAATTCAGCGGCCTTACGCCCATTCGCCACTTGAACTGCCCAGTTTCGTGGGTGAGTAGATCTGCGGCAAGAATCGGGTTTTTCTTAACATTCATCAGTGCTGGTGAGCTGAACTGCTCTTTTCAAAAGTCGAAAGATCGGTTCTTTAGTCGATTCGAGAATGCGCCATATTTCTTCCTCTGCCACGGGATCAGTTGTTATCCCAGCTGCAAAGTTAGAAACGACTGCTACCGATGCATATTTAATTCCGGCTTCGCGGGCTAGCGCTACTTCGGGATATCCGGTCATACCGACTACGTGCGCACCCATTTTTTCATACATTCTGATTTCAGCCGGGGTTTCAAATCTGGGTCCGTTGGTGCATACGTAGGTGGCTGAGGGTGCGACGTCCTGTCCTTCTAATTCAGCTGAGCGAAGCAGAACGGATCGAAGCTCCGGGTCATAGATGTCGGTCATATCGGTATGAGTAACCTCGCCCGATTTATCGTAGAAAGTACTGGCTCGCCCATGGGTGAATTCGAGAAGGTCGTCAACAATTAAAACTGAACCTGGACCTTTGTCACGAAGGATTGATCCCACGACGTTGACGGCAAAAATAGACTCGACCTTTAGGTCAGCTAGAGCTCTTATATTGCAGCGGTAATTAATTGCGTCGGGAGCGATGGAGTGGTCACCACCGTGCCGAGCTACGAAAGCAAGCGGAGTGTTATTCCACGTCCCAGTTGAAACGGTCGCAGTACCGTATTCATTTTCGTAGATCTCATCTTTTCGTTGAAGAAGCCCTGGGAGTTCGTAATATCCGCTACCTGCAATGATGCCAATCATGCACCAATCGTCGCACGCATCTCTCGGGAGGGCGCGTCAACTTAGCGGATATCACTCATTCGTTAGCTAAGTGCCTGACTGCTCCGCGAGTCGTTTTCCGCGCTGTTGCGCTTCGAACTGGGTTTCAGCGACATCGACCGTAGTCAATTGTCGATCTGCTACAACCTGTCTTCCTCCTACCCAGACGTCGCGTACGTGACGTCCGCTCCCTGCCCATGCAAGATGAGCAATTAATTCATCATCATTAGTGACAGGAACGAAAGTCGGGTCGTCTAAGTCGATGTGAATAAAGTCCGCGTGTGCACCTGGCTTAAGAACTCCAATGTCGGTATTTCCGAGCGCATTTGCACCACCGTTAGTTGCCATAACCAGAGCATCTTTGGGACTCATTGAAGATGCGTCCAACGCACTTACCCGCGCTAACAGCGAAGCCAACTTAATTTCTTCCCAGAGATCCAAATTGTCATTGGACGCTGGTCCGTCGGTCGCAAGCCCGACATCGATTCCCTTCCTACGCATTTCGACTACCGAAGCAATGCCGGAGCCAAGTTTCATGTTGCTCACTGGGCAATGTGCTACACCAACATTATGTTGAGCAAAGGTCTCCATATCGCTGTCACTTAGCCACACGCTGTGGGCAGCCAACACTTTGCCGTCAAGAATTCCATGGCTAGCTAGTAGTTCAACTGTGGACCTTCCATCGTGTGCAGCTTCTAAGTTTGCTCCTTCGTGACGAGTTTCACAGACGTGAATATGTAAGAGCGTGTCAAGATCACGCGCAGCGGCGGCTACTTCGGAGCACAGGTCAAGCGATAAGTCGTAAGCGGAGTGAGGCCCGAAACCAACTGTAATAAGAGACTCGGGGTTGTGGTATTGGGAATGAAAGTCGGCAATAGCCGAAAGGCGCGACTTACTCGCGTTGTATGTCTCACCGTGTAGCGCAGAAATTATGCCGGGCGTAATTGCTAACCGAATACCAGCTTCAAGTGATGCTTGGACTAGTGACTCTTCGAACAGATACATCTCACAAGAGGCGGTAACTCCTGCGAGAAGCATTTCGGCAGCACCTAGGCGCATTCCCCAGAGCGCGTCTTCAGGATTCATCTGACCTTCACGAGGCCACATAACTTGCGTTAGCCACTCCATGAGCGGCAAGCCGTCGCCAGCGCCGCGTAATAACGTCATCGGCGAATGGGCGTGCGCGTTGATTAGGCCGGGCATAACGAGACCATTTAGTTTGAC
>DKNM01000107.1:2284-2789 GCA_002470695.1 Candidatus Neomicrothrix sp. UBA7388 | reverse complement strand
CGCCCGTCTGCAACGTCAAGCGCGACTTCTTCAAGCAACGAAAAGGCCGAGTCACAGGGAACTCCGTATCGGGCAAGGTATCGCGTTGTAGCCACTTACAATATTCTGGCACGCAGCGAAGGGCTAGGTATGGCGAGTTGATTGGTGCGTATCGGCCGCGAGAGTGACAAACTTCGTATTACATGTCCCTGTTTCTGCAACGTACCTTTGATTCGCTAGCCAATGGCTCTGCTTATGCGGCTCTTGCCGTGGCTATTTCAATGGTTTTCCGCTCCACAGGGATTTTGAACCTAGCGCAAGGTCAACTAGCGATGTTCTCGACCTACATTGCCCTTGTTCTTGCTACGGGACCAAGCCCCTACATGAAATTTTCTGCGAACACTGATTTGATCGGAGCTGCCTGGCCCGTTTGGGCGGCAATTCTAGGCGCAATCGTGATTTCTATGGTCCTTGGAGCATTCACTGAGAGAGTCATCGTTCGTCCGATTAGTAACGACCCCGTGGC
>DKNM01000107.1:0-1900 GCA_002470695.1 Candidatus Neomicrothrix sp. UBA7388 | reverse complement strand
AAACAGTGGGGAGGCCGCACAATGTTTTTAGGCTCGCCTTTCCCGCAAACCGTTGATGACCGTTGGGATATAGGAGGAGCTCGCCTCTGGCATGACAGTGTAGGTATCACTCTCACTATGGTCGCCGTATTAGCACTTTTGGCAATTCTACAGAGGCGCACGAAGGCGGGTCTGGCTTTCCGGGCAGTGACCTCAAACCGAACCGGGTCTTCGCTAGTTGGCATCCGGGTAAGTCGCGTTCTGATGCTTGGCTGGGCGTTGGCAGCTGGGATAGGTGCGTTAGCGGGAGGCCTAATAGCGGGTCAGATCAATGTCCGACCGGACATGATGGGTCGTTTGTTGGTATTTGGTCTAGCTGCTGCCACCCTTGGTGGGTTGCGTAGCCCAGCGCTTGCGTTCGTCGGTGGCTATTTATTTGCCTTTCTCGAGACCATGCTCGGCGGATATGTGAGCTTTGTAGACAGCCAAGTGACTTTGGTCTGGGCGCTACTTGTTTTGATTCTGGTGCTATTTATCCGGCCTTCAGGTTTGATGCCTCGTACTGAAGCATGGCAACGACAATGAGTAATTCTCTTTCAGCTAAATCGAGGATAAAGCGAACTGCATGGATCGTCGGATCTTTACTTGGGATTTTCATTTGTCTGAGAGTTGCGTATACCGCGATTCCTAAGATCGTTACAGATCTGTCAAACGCCGCGGCTTTGTCGCTTGCTTTCGCAGGTCTCGTACTTTTAACTCATTATTTAGGTCTCTTGTCGCTAGGCCAGGGAGCCTTGGTAGGTGTTGGCGCGTACGCGGCCCTGCATGCTGTAAACGACTTTGGAGTGCCAGTTCTTTGGATGCCACTAGCAGGCCTTATTGCGGGCTCGGTAGTCGGAGCGATAATCGCCATTCCTTCGTTACGGCTACCCAAGGCTTACCTTGCTCTTCTGACTCTTTCTATGGCTGTTGCTTGGCCAATTATCCTCAAACAACTCGATGGCAATCTGCCAGTCACACTTGACGGCTCGTTCGTGGCGCCATCTTGGACAGGGATTCCCGAAAACGACGAGCATATTTGGGAATTCTTTTTAGTTGTCGCCTACGCATCATTAATGATTTTTTTTGTTCAAGGGCTACTTAGGGGGCCAATCGGTCGAGCATTTATAGCGAGCCGCGATGAACCTGAGGCAGCGCGAGCATTTGGTGTGCCTGTATACCGTTTGAGGCTTTTTGGAGTCACGCTGAGCGGCGGAATGGCCGGTTTAGCCGGTGGTTTGTTGATGATTCCCACGAACTTCAACGACTACACTCACTTTCCCGAAGAGCTATCGATCAAGATGTTTGCCTTGGCCATGGCATTCGGCGGCTCTCGGCTGATTTCGGCTATCCCTGGTGCTTTAGTCCTGATTTTCTTGCCCGTTTGGCTCCTAGACCGCAACTGGGTCGTCGAGTACGGCTGGGTAGGTCTAATCAAATCGGAAGGCTTCATCTATGCAGCCCTGCTCCTAGCAACCGCTTATCTCACCAAGGGCAAGGGCTTCATGTACATCTTTGAGCGTAACCGGGTGCCGAAAACGAAAACTGTGGTTGTGAACAAAAGCGCTAAATCGGTAGTCAAGGGATTGACAGAACTCGAAAATCGAGTCGTACAGGTCGAGGAGCTCGTCGCTGAGCGGCCAGATAATCAGCCCCGAGAAGATCTTAAAGATTAAACAAATTTCTTATCCGTTTTGCCGAAGTAGAGAAGTCTCATCTTCTAATAGATACCCCGGTCGCAAACCAACAGGAGCAGGGGCGGCAGCTCCGTAAGTTCGGACTCACTTCGAGTTAGGAGCAGGCGGTACAGCAATACGCGTTCATTGTCCGCTAGCTACAAAGCAACTCCATGAACGCGATTAAAAATTTCTACCCGCGGGGA
>DKNM01000098.1:4423-13338 GCA_002470695.1 Candidatus Neomicrothrix sp. UBA7388 | reverse complement strand
AGTCGAGTCTGTGTCGATGGTCACAGATTTTTCGTTGGAACGAAAGTCGTGTTCACCCATGGTTGCAACATGAGTCTTGGAGGTTGGTGACCAAGATCCCATTGAATGAGGAAACTTCTGAGCAAATGCTTTCACTGCTTTAGGTGCTCTGCGGTCTGAGTTTCCTTCACGGAGAACGGGGTTTACAGCGGAGCCCTTCACGCGATCGTACTTCTCTTGTACTTCTCTCTCTGTGTCGTCGACAGGCTCGGTGGGGTAGTCGGGCACCGAAAACCCGGCCGCTTGTAATTCGCTTATCGTTGCTTGAAGCTGAGGGATTGAGGCTGAAATGTTCGGTAGCTTAATGATGTTGGCGTCAGCCTGGAGTGTCATGTCCCCGAGTTCAGCTAAGGCGTCGTCGATCCGTTGGCTTGGTTGAAGATCCTCGGGAAAGGCAGATAGCACGCGCCCTGCGAGGGAGATGTCGCGTGTTTCCACTGCTATGCCGGCTGCCTTTGCAAACGCTTGGATTATTGGGAGAAAGGAATACGTTGCGAGAGCTGGCGCCTCGTCGGTGTGTGTGTAGATGATCTTTGACATGCCACCCCATTTGGTTATTGGTACCGGTCTAAAGCTACATCTTCTCGGTGTGATCCCACCTGGTCAGGGACTGTCATTTGAATCGATAGAGTCAGGTTGTTGCATCTGCCTTCATTGGAGGAAATAAGGAATGTCAGAAATCACGTCCCTAGCTGATATCACGCGTGTGCATGCCGAAAGCCAACCCGACAAAGTGGCGATGATTTTCGAGGGTCGCGAGTGGACCTACGGTGACCTCGACCGAGAGTCGAATCAAGTAGCAAACGCCCTATTGGCAGCTGGTGTTGGCCCCCAAGACCGTGTTGCGCACCTCGACAAAAACGGCCCGGAGTACTTCAGTTACCTCTTTGGTGCGAGCAAAATTAACGCTGTCGGAGTGGCCGTTAACTGGCGCCTAGCTGCGCCCGAAATGGAGTACATCCTCAACCATTCTGAAGCGAAGGTTTTGCTCATAGGGCAGGAGTTTCTCGCCCATCTTGACGAGATGAATTTAGAAACAGTCACGAAGGTAGTTGTTGTAGGCGAAGGTGGTGACAGGGACTCCTACGTGGCGTGGATTGATAGTGCGGCTAGTGACGATCCTCAAGTGGAGGTCGGATGGACTGACACGTGCTACCAGCTGTATACGTCGGGAACCACGGGGTTGCCTAAGGGTGTCGAATTAACTAATCGAAATTTTTTCTCGTTTTTGCCAGAGGCAAGTCGCGAGTGGTCTTTTAACAAAAGCAGTGTGAACTTGGTTGCAATGCCCCTGTTTCACATTGCTGGGAGCGGGTGGGGAGTTGTAGGGCTCTTCAACGGGGGCACGAATGTTCTATTACGGGAAGCCGATTTAGTGGAGCTGCTGCGTCTGGTAGAGACATACTCTGTAACGAATGCTTTGCTAGTGCCGGCGATATTGCAGTTTTTGCTAATCACGCCAGAAGCACAAGAGACGGACTTCTCGAGCCTCCGAACCATGGTTTATGGGGCTTCACCTATTACCGAGGAAGTTCTGATTAGCAGTATTGAATTGATGGGGTGTGACTTCGTCGGAGCGTATGGACTGACTGAAACGACTGGCGGGGGTACCATCTTGCGAGCAGAGGATCATGACCCAGGGGGCCCCAAAGCTAATCTGCTTCGCTCCGCCGGTCGACCTTGGGCAGATATTGATCTTCGCATTGTTGATCCTGAAACGTTGGAAGACCTAGGGGAGGGCGAGGTAGGAGAAATATGGCTCCGGTCAGTGGTCACCTTAAAGGGCTACTGGAAAGACCCATCAGCGACCGACGAGGTCTATCCGGAAGGTCGAGATGAAGAAGGAAAGGGCTGGTTCCGTACAGGGGATGCTGGGTACCTTTCCGACGGCTTTCTGTTCATCCATGACCGTGTCAAGGACATGATTATTTCCGGCGCTGAAAATATTTACCCCGCCGAAGTGGAAAATGCGTTGATGGCGCATCCGGAAGTGGCTGACGTGGCTGTTATCGGTGTGCCGGATGAGAAATGGGGGGAGACGGTGAAGGCGATTATTACCGTTGCCCCAGGTAGTGACCCAAGCGAAGATGAATTGATTGACTATTGCCGAGAGCGCTTGGCTCACTTCAAGTGTCCCACGTCAGTCGACCGCATAGATTTAATTCCGCGAAACCCTGCTGGGAAAATTTTGAAGACGGAACTGCGCAAGCCTTATTGGGAGGGTAAAGACCGGAGTGTTAACTAGTTCGGTTTGTTGCGGCGCTTGTGCCCGCCAATTTTCCGAAGACGGCTCCGGCCATTAAGCCGGTGCCGCCGGGGTAGTTACCATAGAACAAGCCTCCGATAAGCTCTCCAGCGGCGTACAGGCCAGGTATTTGAACTAAATCCGTATCGAGAACCTGGCCTTTGCTGTCTATCCTCAGACCTCCAAACGTGAAGGTGAGCCCACATGTCACGTTGTATGCCTGAAAGGGTGGCTCGTCGAGCGTATTCGCCCAGTTAGTTTTGTTGATGTCAAGACCGCTTGTCGAACGACCATCTTTTATGTTGGGGTTGAATGCTGTGGTGGTATCTACGGCCTCGTTGTACTGCCTAATGGTCTCTAACGCTGCGTTCGTGTCTACCCCATCCATCCGAGCGCAAAGCTCTTCGATGGAGTTGGCATGTACCTTGGTGACTTGCTGAATTCGGTACTCGTCTCGGAGGAGGTGGTCGACTTTGGCGTCGAAAATTTGCCAGGCTGAATAATCTGGTTGTTTCAGGATTTCTCGCCCGTATTTGGCGTAGGTGTAGTTCCTGAAATCGGCCCCCTCGTTGAGGAAGCGTTGCCCATCATTGTTGATAACCACTCCAAAGGGGTAGCTGTGCTTTTGAAAAGCATCTCCAACGGCAAGATCGCCGAATTCTGGCGCGTTGTACTCCCAGGCGACCGCATGAGCGCCGCTCCAGTTGCCGTATGGCATTGCCCCAATATCGAGGGCCATCTTTATGCCATCTCCAGTATTGAACCGCGTACCGCGAACTTTGGACAGGTCCCAGCCTGGACCCAAGTAACGAGTTCGCCATTCGGTATTGGCTTGAAAACCGCCCGCGGCCAAAACAACTGAACTCGCCCTTATCTCGACCGCTTCTCCGTCTTGTCGACCCACTATTCCGTGGACAGTCGAGCCATCAAAGATAAGGCTCTTGGCGGCGACCCCAAAACGAATTTCAATACCTTTGTCACCAAGTGACCCGTGGAGAGCGTCGACTAGTCCCTCTCCACCGCCCCAGGCTTCCACTGTTAGTCCTCCCCAAAACTTGAACTTGCCATCTACCTTGAACGCCTGGCGACCCCAAATAGGGGCAAAGCGGACACCGTTTTGTTGCATCCAAAGCACTGTCGGCTTGCTTTCAGAGACTAAATAACTCGCGAGTTCAGGATCGGTTCGATAATCAGTAACGCGACCCATGTCGTCATAAAACTGAGCCTCGGTGTAGGACCCAAAGTCAGTAGCTGCGATTTCGCTTTCAGTTAGGTCCGGCATGAGTGCAACCAGATCGTCGACGCCGTCGTAAGCGAATCGGATCGCTCCGGCAGTAAATCTGCTGTTTCCGCCGGATTCAGATTGGGATGCTCGTTCAAGAACGAGAACCCGGGCACCGTGTTCGGCTGCGGCTAAGGCAGCGCAACATGCGGCGTTACCCGCGCCGACCACTACCACGTCATATTCAGACATTAGGTTCTTTCCTGCATTTAACCGACTTCGGCCGGATCGCCGAGTCTCGATCGAACTAGCCATTGAAAGATATGCCAACCATTAAGTTCGTTTCCAACTGACGCATGTACTTCTTGGGCCGCACTCGAAGATATCTGCCTTCCGTGGGGAGCTTTGACTGCCACCTCAGCTGCCCTTTCAGCGTTGAGATAAAAGCCGACTGCAGATGCGACACTTGTTCCTACGGTGAGTAGGCCATGGTTAGCAAGGATTACCAATCGACCGTCGCCGAGCGCCTCTGCGATCGAGCGGCCAGTTTGAAGGTCTGTGACGTTGAGTTCTTCGCCTTCAAAAACGCCCTGGAGCCCGTAAAAGGCAGCCGCCTCTTGTGAACTCATCGGAAGGGGTTCTGCTAACGCTGAGAACGGTGTTCCGTAAGGAGTGTGGGTGTGTATGGCTCCAATTACGTCGCCTCGAGCAGCGTGAATCGGTGCATGAATATGAAATGCAGCAGGATTAGCCGCCCGGTTCCCTTCGATTAAAGCGCCAGCTTCGTCAATGAGTACGAGGTCATCAATCGTCGCTTTAGCGAAAGGTACGCCGTACCCGAGGAGCCAAAAACAATTTTTGTTTTCTGGGTCGCGAGCTGTGATATGTCCTGAGCCGTCTGCGCCCCAACCCCAGGAAGCCATGATCCGGTAACCCAATGCAGTCTCGCGCTTTCGCAGTAGACGCTCTTCGTCGACACTGAGGTCGTTATTCGGGTGGGACTCAAGGTTGAATTCCTGGTCATAGCCTTCCCGGTGGGACGGTGTGTCAGCCTTCATTGAAAGCGACGTTAGCGGCTCAAAGCCCTGGGGCATTGTCTTCAACGCCTGTTATCACTCGACCTGCTAACTCCATTACGGGCTCCGAGACCATCATGTGTTGAGAGGCGACGTGTACGTCCCTGAAATGGCGCTGTAGGGCAGATTCCTCGTAGATCGATGTTCCTCCTACGACCGTGTACATACGATCGATAACCTGAGCTGAGGTCGTCACGGCGTGAGCCGTCGAGGTCCGCAACTTCTGGCGTGTGGAAAGCGATCCCGTCTGGTCTTGAGCCTCGCTCCAGGCATGATCGATATCGTTGTAAAACGTAAGGTGAGCGGCGCGCAAGCTAGTGTCCGCCAGTGCAATCTCTGTATGGAATGCGGGCCGTGAGGCCAAAGTGCGACGGGACCCTGTCGGGGTTTTCGACTTAGCCACGGCCAAAGCCTCACTTAAAGCATCCTGAGCCATCCCTAGCGCTATAGCTCCAATTGGAAGTGCGAGATAACCGAATCGAGGAAACCGGTAGAGCGGTGTGTTGACATGTTCAGACGTTGAGAGATCATCGACTCGTGCGATTCGGTAATCAGCCAAGATGACATCTTCGGCAGTAAATGAGCTTGAACCTGAGCCTTTAAGCCCACTTGTGTGCCAATTGTCGTGAATAGTCAATTCCTTTGGCCTGAAAAACGCTCTCGCTTCGGCGGGATGGCCACCGCTGTTGAGGATCGGCTCACCGTTGTCGTCTTGTAAGAGAACGCCGCCTGAAATCCAATCAGCGTTGTGGCACCCCGAGCCCCAGTCCCAACGGCCACTTACACGCCAAGAATTTGTAGCTGCATCCGAGCGGGCATGGCCTGAGTAAGCAAACACTCCGCTCGTTATAAGACTTGGGTCGACGAGGAGCTCTTGGATTAGTTGCGGTGAAGCCGCTGGGAACATGTACTGCGAGGTGGCGCCGATAAAAACACACCAGGCCACAGAGCCGTTTCCGTTTGCAAGAATTTCGCAGACTTGTGCAAGCGTCTTTGGCGGGGCGGCGACGCCGCCGAGAGCTTTGGGGGTGCAAAGCCTATAGAACCCGTCTTGCGCTAAGCGCTCGGCGAGGTCCTGGGGAACAGACCTCTGGGCGTCTATCTCAGAGCTCCGGGCTCGTAGCTCCTCAACATAGCTTGAGGCAAGTGTGCAATAGTCGGCGGTCATTTAAGGTAGTTAGTTGCTGTGAGCGCTCAAGGAACCATTGGTTTCGACGAGCTGCTCAATGAGCGGTGCAATCTCCCAGTGGTCGCCTCCCAGCGTTGAGGAATAGTGTTCGATCTTTTCGGCGACTTCGCTCAGCCCGACAGTATCTGCCCAGAACATGGGTCCTCCGGTGTACATAGGCCAGCCATAGCCATTGATCCAGACAACGTCTACATCGCTGCCTCGAATAGCGATGCCCTCTGCCAGAATCTTTGCGCCCTCGTTGATCATTGGGTAGAGAGATCTTTCGAGTATTTCTTGGTCAGAAATTTCCCGTTGCTCGATGCCTTGTCGTTCGCCGAATTCTCGTATGAGTTGCTCAACTTCCGGATCTGGAGTGGCCGCTCGTGTCTCGGGATCATAGATGTAATAGCCATTTCCATTCTTTTGGCCCCTTCGACCACTCTCACATAGGAGTTCCCGGACGGTGGAGCCGGAGGACGTCGTCTCGTCCCAGCCGATATCGAGTCCGGCTAAGTCACTCATCGCAAAGGGCCCCATCGGAAAGCCGAAGTCAAAGAGCACCTGGTCTACTCGTGCGGGTGATGCTCCTTCCAAGATCATTTTCTCAGCTTCGATACCGCGCATAAACAGCATTCGGTTTCCAACGAAGCCATGGCAGACACCGCACAACACTGGCGTCTTACCAATACTTCGACCTATTCCCATGGCAGTAGCTATCGCTATGTCGGAAGTGACGTCACCGCGCACGACTTCAAGCATTTTCATAACGTTCGCAGGTGAGAAAAAATGCATTCCGATAACGGCTTCAGGCCTGCTGGTAGCTGAAGCGATAGCATTTATGTCGAGTGCAGATGTGTTTGATGCAAGGACAGCGCCAGGCTTACAGATGCTATCTAGTTGCTCAAAAATTGATTTTTTAAGCTCGAGATTCTCAAAGACTGCCTCAATAACTAAGTCGCAGTCGGCGAAGTCGCCCATATCTGTAGATCCGCTGATCAAACCCATTCTGGTTTCGACGTCATCGCTGGTGATTCCGCCGCGTGCAGCGGTTCTTTCATAATTTGACCGGACTACGGCTAAACCCCGCTCAAGCGCTTCGCTGTCTCTTTCGACAATGGTCACAGGGATTCCGATATTTGCGAAGTTCATCGCTATGCCGCCGCCCATTGTTCCTGCCCCAAGGATCCCACATGTCGCAATGTCAATCGATTTAGTGTCCTTGGGGAGTCCGGGAATTTTTAATGCGGCGCGTTCGGCGAAGAAGTAGTACTGCTGCGCCTTCGACTGTGTGCCCTTCATCAAATCTTTAAACAGTTCTTGTTCCCTTTCAAGTCCCGATTCGAAATCGAGTTGTACGGCTGCCTCCACGCATCGAACGTTGTATTCAGGTGCCAGAAAGCCACGGGTCTTTCTCGCAATTCCTTGACGGAATTCCTTGAACAGATCTGAAGATACGTCGGACAATTTGTCATTGCGGTCTCGAATGCGGAGCAATGGGAAACTTTCACTCACGGCGCGTCGAGCGAAGGCGATAGCGCCCGCTTCAAGTTCTTCTGCTATCTCGTCTATCAGGCCGCACGTAAGGGCTTCCTCGGCAGAAATGGGGTCACCGCTGGTCATCATTTGCAGAGCTTTCTCAGCACCGGTTACCCGGGGCAGTCTTTGGGTGCCGCCTGCACCTGGTAGAAGGCCAAGTTTGACTTCTGGTAATCCGTACTGGCTACTTGGCGACCCAACTCGGTAATGGGCGCACAAAGCTACTTCTAGGCCTCCACCCAACGCGGTGCCATGGACGGCAGCCACAACCGGCTTAGTGCAGTTTTCCATAGCGTCTTGTGCCGATTGGAGGCTTGGAGGCATAGGCGGACCAGAAAATTCGGTTATGTCGGCTCCGGCAATAAATGTCCGGCCATCGCAGATAAGGACAATTGCCGAAGCTTCGCTGCTTTCGGCCTGCTTCATCCCGTCCAGTAATCCTTGCCGTACGTGGTGGCTGAGTGCATTAACGGGGGGATTGTCAATTCGGATTAGCGCTATGTCGTCTGCAAATTCGAGGCGGACGGACTGGGTGAGTTGTGTCATAGCAACAAAGTACGTGAGAATTAGACCGCGCGTCACATTGCATTCGATTGGAATGACAATTCTGACCTTATTTCACTGAAGGTGAGCTAAAGTCACTCATTCGAAGGGAGCGCTCGTGAGTGAAAAACCCGATCCTATGTCAGTACCCTTTGGCACCGTTTTCTGCGATTGGATGGCAACGGCGCCGACATCTGACGGCACGTATCAGTATGCGGGCGCCGTTGAACCATATGGAAACTTTTCACTGAGTCCGGCTGCGCATGCATTGCACTATGGCAGCGCTATTTTTGAAGGCTTGAAAGCCCACCAGCAGGTAGATGGCTCGCTGGCAATATTTCGTCTCGATGATCACGTAAATCGAATGCGTCAAAGTGCTACTCAGCTGCGGTTACCTGTTCCGGATGCAGAGTTACTCAGACAAATGATCATTGATAGTGTCGAAGCCAATGTCGATGAAGTCCCAGAGGCACCTGGGTCTCTTTATATTCGTCCGACCATAATCGGCACTGAACCAAACATCGGAGCCGCCGCAACTCCAACAGCTGAAGCGCTCCTATTTGTCGTGAATTGCCCGGTTGGTGACTATTTCAAAGGTGGAGTTCGACCACTTACTCTGCTCGTCGAAGAAAGCATTCCGCGGACGACACCTCAGTTCGGTATGGTCAAATCTGGAGCGAATTACGCCATGGCTCTAGCGCCGACCCTCGATGCCATGGCGCGTAACGCTGCTGTTGATCAGATTTTGTTTGCGACGGCGGGAGACATAACCGAGACAGGCGCAGCCAATTTCTTTCTAGCTGACGACAAAACGATCGTGACTCGACAGCTTGACAGTTCCTTCTTACACGGTGTTACTCGGTCGTCCGTTATCTCTTTAGCGGCCGACCTCGGATACGAAGTGCAGGAACGGCGAATAGAACTTGATGAACTTGAAGACTGGGCCTCGCGTGGCGAAGCCTTTCTTTCGGGTACTGCAGCAGTGCTCTCTCCCGTTGGAACGATGTTAAAAGGGTCTTCGGAAATTATCTTCGGGGACGGGCAACCTGGGGCGAACACGCTGAGGTTAAGGGAGCGCCTAGT
>DKNM01000098.1:0-4019 GCA_002470695.1 Candidatus Neomicrothrix sp. UBA7388 | reverse complement strand
AAGGGATTAACTGTGAGCGGAAGCGCAAAAGGACTGAAGTTCGGGTGGCTCTCTCCTGTTATAGGGAACAGGTGGAGTGATCACCAGCCAATAGTTAATTACCAAATTGAACACATTTTGCCCACCGTGAACGATCATTTTGACAGCATCTGGATAGCTGACCACTTTTACGGCTTTGACGAAAAGTCTGACCCTTTTCTTGAAGCGTGGACAACTCTGACGTGGTGTGCTGCGAAATTTCCCGACGTCGACTTTTGCCACCATGTTCTCGGTGTTGGGTATAGGCCACCAGCGCTCACAGCCAAGATGGCCAGCACCCTGCAATTTTTGACGGGAAATCGGTTTATTTTGGGAATCGGCGCTGGTTGGCGAGAAGATGAATATCGCGCCTATGGCTATGAATTTCCTCGTCCCAAAGAACGTTTCGAGCAGCTGGAAGAAACATTGCAGATTTGTCGACTGATGTGGACAGATGTAGACCCAAGTTTCAATGGGAGTCACTTTCAAATTGACGGGGCCTCGGCGCCACCGTTGCCAGAAATCCAACCGCCAGTTTGTATTGGTACTTCCGGTGAAAAGGTAGGAATACCCTTGGCCGCTCGAGCATCTGACATTTGGAACACCGTTTGGCGAGGGAATATCGACTCACTGCTCCGAAAGCGCGATGTCATGCTCAGGTGCTTGGAAGCGGGTGGCCGTTCTGAAACTGACGTGCAGTTTTCTCTGACAATCGAGGCAGGGCTACCTCAAAGCACCTCTGAAGCGGCTGAGTTTCGGACTCAACTAGAGGAATTCATTACGCATGGTTTCGAACACTTTGTGTTGGACTTTGGTAATCCATCATCTGCGGCTGAGACGGACGTATTCATTTCAGAGGTTATGGAACCACTGCGTCACTAACCTCGCCGCTGTAGATCTACTTAGATTGCAGGGTGTTTATGCTTGCAGGTGCTGTCGGTGGGGTCGAAGGTGCATGTGCTCCCTGGCGAATGAGCAGATCGGCATGATCCTCCTGTCGCTAACTTCGCAAAAATCGAGGATGCCTTCCATGAGTAAGTCAGCGAAACCTTCACCTCGGCGAGCGGGGTCTGTCTCGACGTGAGGTATCGAATAAATGTTCCCTTGGAGCGCGTAGGTTGCGAAACTTAGAAGATTGGCATCGGGGCCCATGTCGCGAAGCTCGAATTGAGATAGCTCTTTATTGTCGATTATCGAGTATTCAGGTGAAGGCATAGGCATCGTTCTAGCCTGAGAGTAGATGAAGTGCATAGGGAATAGAAATAATGGGGTGTGATGATGGGATTTCGTCTCCGTCAAGTTGCGATTGTTGGGAATGAGTACGAAGAAACCGAAGAGGCACTCAAGTCGCTACTCGACTTAGATGTCGCATATCGGGATCCAGGTAATAGGCCTGGTCACGAGGCCGGAGTCAGTATTTTCGGTCTGAGAAACTTTGTGATGCCGGTGGGCAACCAGTTTTTGGAGATGGTTTCTCCTTTAGAGCCGGGACGTGGCTCTGCAGGTGGTCGTTTCATAGAACGCCGAAATGGCCCCGGTGGTTACATGCTGTTGTTTCAATTACCCAAAGAAGAATACGAGAGTAGCCTCGCACGCCTTGCGGCTATGGGGGTTCGCGTATTAGCGGGTGACGACATCAGCGGATCGGAGAGTGAAGCGGTGCACATTCACCCGAAGGATCTACCGGGATGTTTGGTTGAGTTGCGGTGGTGTATCAACGAGGGACTGGCAGATGGTGACTGGTGGCCGGTCGAGCGTGATTGGCGGAATTATCGCAGAACGGAATTCGCGACTGGAATCGCCGGTGCTGAGATTCAGACGAGTGACCCGGCCTATCTTGCCCAACGATGGGCCGATGTTTTAGGTCAAGATTTAGACAGTGAGTCTGGGTTGCCGGCGCTTCAATCAGATGACGGCCCCATTCGCTTTGTCTCTTTAGACGATGGACGGCCGGAAGGGTTGGGCGGCATAGATATCTGCGTCTCAGACCCCGACCGTGTTTTTGGTCGCGCTGAGCAGTTGGGTCTACAAAGTTTTGGAGACTCGATATTGATTAGCGGACTGCGATTCAGGTTCATTGCTGAATAGCTAACGCAGGTAAGTCTCGGTGTGTTCTCCGAGGAGGGGAGCGGGACCTATCGACCACCACGGCGATGATGTGTCGTCGTCAGTCACCCGGGCTCCCCTCAAGCTCCGTCAGTAACGTACCCTAATCTCAGATCTTTGCTGGCTGATTCCCTGTCTCTTTGTGATGGCTCGCCAAGCCCACCACCACCAGGGAACTCGATGACCAAGGTTTTGTTTGCTGGAATAACTGTGTTGCCTTTTGGGGGAACAGGGGTGGCGTCGCTCAAATAAAGACGTCCCGGAGAACCAGGTCCGCCTCCGTGCCGTCCGCGCGCTGGATATTTAACGCGTTCGTAGGTTGCGCTAAAAGTGAACTCCCCGTTGGTTCTGTGACCCAATTCCACAGTTTGTCCTAAACCGCCCCGGTATTCACCTTCGCCCCCTGAGTTCGGTCTGAGTTCTTTGCGCCAAAATACCAAAGGCGAAATAACCTCATTAATTTCCACGGGCATATTCCTAACCCCGCTGGGAAACGCGGTCGCTGAGAGACCGTCTTGGCCTGGTCGAGCGCCTGCTCCACCTGAATTGAAGCTCATCATCATGAACGAACCCGAGGTACTTTCGTCCCACGCTCCGCTCGCCAGAAGGTTCCACAGGGAGCTTGTCCCTTCTGCCGGTACGCGATCAGGGACAACCTGTGACAAGCATCCATAAACGGCATCGGGCAACATCTGGCCCATTACGTGTCTGATATTGACGGCTGCGGGGCGGGGCGCGTTGAGGATCGAGCCGAGAGGAGCTTTGACTCGGATGGTTTCTAGTGATCCGGCATTGTTGGGAACCGTTGGCCCAATAATGCATCTCACGCCAAAGGAGGTGTAGGCATCTGTATAGGACATTGGGACATTTATGCCATGTGGCTGAACCGGGCTGGTGCCGTTGAAGTCGACGTCCACACCATCTGAAGAAATCTTAAGCGAGACGACTACGTCAAGCGGTTCATCAACCCCGTCTACTCGCATGGAAGACGACCAACTACCTGGTGGAAGTAAGTTGATTTCCCTCAGCATCGCCTCCCGTGACGAATCGATAATGTAAGCCCCGAGGGAGTCGAGGTCGCTCAGTTCGTATTCGTCCATCATCTCGAGTAATCGCTCAGCACCGACTCGATTGCACGCGGCGAGCGAATGGATGTCGCCCATCACTTGCACGCCGTCGCGAACGTTGCTCTCGATGATCTTGACAACATTGGAATCAAAGATCTCGTTGCGAGCAAATCGCATAATAGGTAATTGCAGGCCTTCGTGAAAGATTTCAGTTGAGGCAGAACTGAAACCCACGCCACCGATGTCGACGACATGGCTTGTGCAGGCGAATAGAGCTACTAATTTACCGGAACGGAAAACTGGCGTTACGACTACAACATCAAAGAGGTGTCCAGTGCCCTTCCAAGGGTCGTTGGTTAAATAGATATCGCCTGGTTCCATTAAGTGCATCGGGAAAACGTCTAAGAAGTGACCAACTGAAGCTGCCATCGAATTTACGTGACCGGGTGTTCCGGTAACTGATTGGGCGAGCATGCGACCCGTTGGGTCAAACAACCCCGCTGACAAGTCGCCGGCTTCTCGAGTTGAGGTCGAAAAAGCAGAGCGTACCAAGGTGGTCGCTTGCTCTTGAACGACTGCGATCAAGCGATTCCACATGATGTCTCTCTGGAGCTCCCTAAGGCCCTCTGAGGCGGAGTCAGAATGTGAGAGGTTTAGAGAAGCCTGAACTCGAAGATGTCCTTGGTCGGTTATCCAACCGAAATAGCCGGCGGGAATAAACGTCGTGGTTTGTAGTTCGGTTAGAAGCGCTGGTCCTTCTATGTAATGTCCCGATAGCTCACGGCGAGGAGCCACCGCTGCCGTTATTCGTTTTCCTGAGCTTGAGTC
>DKNM01000108.1 GCA_002470695.1 Candidatus Neomicrothrix sp. UBA7388 | reverse complement strand
CGACGTTTGGCAATGGGGGGCTATCGCGCAGTGATTCTTTCCATGCTCGGAATCTTTGATGCCATTGACCATCAGGGCCAGCGCCGCCTTCGGCTTCGTTGGATCCAAGTTCGTAGAAGTAGCAATCTTCCAGGTCACCCGGGTTAATAGCTAAATATCGACATGGCCCGCGCGACGGTCCGGCCCGCCAAAGCAGCCAACCGACCATTCTTCGTTTGAAGGCCGCTTCAGGACTGCCAGCTAATTTTGCTCCTAAAGCAAGCAAAGTCTCGGGAGCCTCTATCCATGCGCTCGCTGCGATGTTTCGATCTCTCGTCGGCGTGTCAGGCAAATCCGATAATGAGATTGGCGTGTGGTCAAAAGGTCGCTCATCTGCCGGAATGGCCCGCATAAACTCTCTGTCCTTCGCGCTTAAGTCTCTACAGCGTCGACTCGGTCATCTCAATGCCACTCCAAACTCTACTGCTCTCCCGTAATCATGTCGCCAATGCGTATTGGGTCGATATTCTCCCTGCGGCGCTCGAGCTCAGGCTCGGTTCGAGCGAAGTCACCTTCCTCATTTCTTAACAATCCGATCGGATTTCCCTGTTCCACAAACCCGAGGTAGGGGCCTCCAAGGTCGTACCCCACCAAGCGTTGAAGGCGTTCGGGAAACTCTCTAGCTATATCGGGCGGTGCAGAAAGGATCTGATTTTCTTCTTGGCGAAGCCAACCAAGGTTGTAATGGAGACCCATACCGGTGCGAGGCGCTGCGGACCGGTTTGCTTCACTGCCATGCCAGACGCTGCTCGTATACAACAGGAGCGACCCTTGCGACATAACTGCTTGAGTGAGTTCATGTTCCTCGGGTTGCCGGCTATGAGGCCAATGGTTAGAGCCCGGTGCCACCAGAGTTGCCCCATTGTCTTTGGTGAAATCGGTATAGGCCCAGAAAGCGGCGAGCGTAAGCGGCGGAGCAGGGTGTTGTACCGGGTAGATCTCGCCATCGCGATGCAATTCTTGACGCACTTCTCCTGGCATTAATTCAACGAGCATGGTGACATGCAATCGGTAGTTAACACACCTGGGACCAAGCACCCCATCACAAATGGCGAGTAGGAGCGGGTCAATTGCGAGTTCGCGGCAAACTAGGGACTTCGCGAGTAGCCCATTTCGTCGCCTCGACGTTCGCCCCGCAAATTCTGTTTTCCCGAGAGGCGCCCCATCGAGATAAGGCTGAAGCTCAGAATGGAGCTGGGCCATTTGTTGGTCGGTTGCGTGGTTCGCAATGATTGCGCAACCATTTGCCGCTAGCTCGTCAGTAACAGCCTTGGCCGAAACGTCAGAAGGAAACGTTGTTATTTGGGGAACGCCAATCATTGTCCGCCTCCAATCTAGGCTCACACTAGCCCCAAGTCCTTCAGGGCTCTGAGGCAGTTCACTTGAGAGCAGAAATAGCGAGGCAACCCCGCACCGGTGAGAGCCCACGAACCCGTTCTATCAGACCCCTTGACTACGCATTAGATCGTCATCAATATTGGTGCAGGGGTACGTTCGCTTTGAAGTGTGACGACAGGGGGAAGAAATGAACACCGGCAATCTGGCTCACGGTCCGTTTACTGGACTAAGGGTGGTCGACATGACCGTCGCTATTCAAGGTCCCCACGCTGGCGCGTTTCTGGGCGATATGGGAGCGGAAGTTATAAAAGTCGAACCCCCGGGTGGGGAATTAAACCGGTACGCGCGAGGGCCTGGTTTCGACTTCGATATGGAAGTCATGGGTAGCCAGCAAATAGCTATGAACCGTGGCAAGAAATCAATCGCTTTAGATGTGCATACCCGTCTGGGAATGAGCGTCCTTCGGGAGCTCATAAAGGACAGCGACGTTTTTATAACTAACTACCGCGCAGAAGCGCTCGATCGAATGGAGTTAAGCTACGCCGACCTAAGTCAGATTAACCCCCGTCTGGTTTACGGCCGGGTTTCAGGGTTCGGACCAAAAGGCGAGGACGCTGGAAAGGCGATGCTCGATGGCGCTGCCCAAGCGAGGGGCGGATTAGCAGCTGTTTCAGGCCCTGCCGACGGGCCTCCAATGCCACCGGGAGCCACGATCGCAGATCATTCAGGAGCGATGCAACTTTGTTTAGGCGTGATCACCGCCCTATTCGTTCGAGAGCGAACCGGAAAAGGTCAAGAGGTAAATACGTCAGCACTCGGCGCGATGATGTGGCTTCAATCCTGGGAACTTACCCACACGGCAATGACGGGAGCCGACCTCTCGCGCGACGGCCAACATAATCCGAGTATCGCTAGCCCATACGGTGTGTATCAGGCTTCCGACGGAGGTTCATTTCTTTTAGCCGTCGCCATGTCAGATGAGTCTTGGGATGAATTTCTCGTTTTCGGAGGAAAGGCCCATATCGCCGTTGATTCCAGATGGGATACCGCTGCTAAACGCATCGGAATACGTGGTGACGGTGATGGTGTTCCTGAAGTGCGGGCCGAAATGCGCGAGGCATTTTCCTCACACACGACGGCCGAGTGGGAAGAATTTTTTCGCGAGCACCCTGAGATAATTTACGAGCGAGTTCAGGACTACCGAGAGCTATTGATTGACCCGCAAGCTATTGCAAACAGCTATTTGGTGGATATTCCTGTGCCAAATTTTGGCACCACTAAGGTCGTGAGTAACGTTGTCCATTTCAGTGAGACCCCTGGGGCAGGTCCTCAGCTACCGCCACCTTGCTTGGGAGAGCACACGTCGGAAATCATGCTGGGCTTAGGGTTTTCGGAACAGGAAGTCGGGGAGGTTCTAGCTCCTATCGACTCGGCGGCCGCTGAGGTGATCGATTTAGTAATTCCTTGAGATTCATTGAATCGGCGCTGCCAATCAAAAGGATCAGAGCTTTCTCGCAACCCATGCTTCTTCTACTGGCCAGCGTTTTGCCCAGTCGAGTGTGACGTAAGTAAAGGGGCTTTCCTCTTGAACATCGTCAGGGTAAAGCTCTATAAGTTCTTCTACTTCGAAGCTGTTTTCTCGCAGAACACGAATCCGCTCTCCATGGGAGATATGGAATTCCACCCCTGGGTCATCATCCCATTCCATTCGATGCATGCCACGTAAAGGTCGGTTGAGGGAGTTTGTAGCGGCACCATCCTCTGATACTGAGAGCATCAGTTGCGTTGAGCTACCGAGAAAGACAAGTCGCCCACCAGAGCGCAGGACCCTCGCAGCTTCGGGTATCCATCGGTAAGGGTCGCACCATATTGCTGCACCATATTCGGAAATTGCAAAATCGAACGAGCCATCATCAAATGGCAAGTTCTCTGCATCTGCATGTATCAGGGGAAATGAGACGTCAAACAAGTTTTGGAGTTTGTTCGCGTTTTGAAGCTGCGCTCGTGAGTTATCCAGGGCTGTGGGACATCCCCCGAGTTTTCGGATCCACTCGGAGACATACGCTGTTCCGCAACCAAGTTCAATAGCGGCTCCCCCGCCGAAACTTTTCAGAAGCCCGACTTTACTTTCAGGAATTTGGTAGATCCCCCATGCGGGTTCGTGCGCTTCCCATGCGCGACGCCCTCGCTCCAACCATTCATCAGCCCAGGAGTCCCAGAGGTCACGATTGAGCTCCACATGTTCGGTGTCTTCTTCGTGGCCCATATCGGTTTAAGCGTAGAGGTAACTTGAATTAGCTGAGGCGACCGCAAGCCTTTTCCAGTTTTGTACTTTTGGCTCTTTCGGCCCGAGCTTCTATTTTGTTCCAATGCCTCATCGGAAGCTGCGACTCTCTTTCGCGTATCTACTCGTGCTGATTGCGTTGGGTTGCAGCGAAAGCAAACCGGTGTCTGTCCACGAACAAGGTTTAACCGAACGACAAAAAGCTTGGTGTTCGCAAAACCCGCATAAGCATGCGGAAGGAGCTTCGCTGCTCTCTATCCGATTTATCGGTGATTACATCAGATCCTCGGGAGGTGACAGTGTTCCGCAGTTGGAGATGCTCGAACCTCCCTTCCTAGCAATTCCGTCAGGTAACGACGAACCGCTTAGCTACCGGGTGCAATTTGAGACTCAACGAGATTCTGACGCTGCGTGCGGCGCAGCATTGGATATTGCTAGCGAATAGTCGCAAGGAACGGTTATTTAGTTAGCTCAAAGTAATAATTCGAAAAGTATTGGCGAGAACAAACTACTTTTGAAGCATGCAGAGATCATCGCCTAAAACTCGCTTAAGTTCCGAAATAGAGGAATTGAAACTTGAATCGTTTGTCTTACAGCTGGAAGTTGATGGGCTCTGCGTTGTGCCACCCGAACAAACCGGAGTGGATGAGGAGACTATTAAGGCGATTGCTGAACGGCTCCTTTTAGAGGCTGAGGAAACAGTCGGTTGCAGTTTCGACTTAGCTGAGGGTCCCGCCGCCGAGGTTACGATGAATGCCGATGAGAACGTGATTGCGGACTTGAGCGGCGACCATGGGGAGCCAACGCAATTCCTTCTGCAGCAACTTTGTGCGAGGGATCGACTCTTTCGCGATCTCGCGGTCAACCGGGTGGCCTTGGCTTTGATACGCCATCTCATCGGCCATGCTGCGACTCGCTTTAGCAGCCATAACGCATTTGTTAAGTGGCAGGGAGAGTTTGGCTACGGACGCAACCTCGGCATGCACTGTGATCAAATAGCAGTTCCCCGCCCGTGGGGAAGAAACGCCCTGACTGCGAACACTAATTGGTGCATTACTGATTACAGTCTTGAGGAGGGCGCACTCGTTTATGTACCAGGTTCTCACCGCAGAACGGAACCACCAAGATTTCCTGAAGCAGTTGAACTTGCCGTGCCCGTAGAGGCGCCGGCTGGATCGCTAATTGTTTTCCATGGCGCTACCTGGCATGGGGCTGTGCCTAGAGCTGTTGAAGGTATGCGACTTTCAATTGCTAACTATTTCCGTCACTATATGATCCTTCCTCAAGATGACATCAAAAACCTCTTCCCAAGGGAGTTGGCTGATGATTGCGACGATCCGGATACGTTCAATTTGTTGGCCGGGTTTGCCGATGAATTCCCATATTCTCAGCAAACTGAAAGAATTCCTCGATTGGTGCAATGATGAGCGAACGCCGAAAGTTTTGCTCAGTGAACGCTCGCCTTTGAAACAAAAATGTTCGTTAGGGCTACTTCTGGACTAGAAGTTGCGCATAAATATTCTCATTACGTCCTGTCGGCGCATATTTTTTGCAATCCATCAGACTGATCGTTGTTTCAGTTCGATACAGTTCGATTGAGAGGCACTGACCGTGCACGGCCTCATTTCCCTTTACAAATGGAGGTGTTCAACGTGAGTGATACTTCGCGCCGCGTCTACGACTCGATTCTCGGTTTGCTATCGAACGTCGATAACCCCACTCCTATGGTTCGTTTGTCGCGTCTAGTCCCATTTCAACACACAGAGGTTTACGCGAAGTTGGAGTGGTACAACCCATTTGGCGCTGTAAAGGACAGAGTCGCTTGGAATATGGTGCTTGATGCTGAGGATTCCGGACGCATGAGCTCTTCGCAGAAACTGGTAGAGCCAACCTCGGGCAACACCGGCTTTGCACTGGCAATGGTCGCAAACGCGCGGGGGTATTCGCTCACTACGCCGATGTCAAACCAAATTCCTGTCGAGAAACGCACCGCCCTGCGTCTAGCTGGCGCAGACGTACTCGAATTGGAAGATTCCCTGTGTCCTGCCCCTGGAGCACCAGAGGGGGCTATTGCGACAGCGGGACAGATGGCAGAGCAACCCGACTTTGAAATGCTCAACCAATATGCAAACGGGGCCAACCCTGAGGCGCACTATCGCACGACAGGCCCAGAAATTTGGCATCAGACGTCAGGTCGAGTCACTCACTTTGTTGCGGGTCTCGGCACGTGCGGCACAATCAACGGTTCTGGGAAATTCCTTAAAGAGCAGAATGAGAATGTTCAGATAATTGGTGTGCACCCTCCGGCAGGACACGATATTCCCGGAGTTAGGAGCTTGGAACAGCTCAGCCAAACTGAGTTCTTCACTCCGGAAGCATACGATGGGCTCGTTGAGGTAGGTAACGATCCGGCATTCGAAATGTGTCAGCGACTTAATCAAGAGGAGAGCATCCCGGCCGCACCAAGTTCAGGAATGGC
>DKNM01000025.1:36552-45049 GCA_002470695.1 Candidatus Neomicrothrix sp. UBA7388 | reverse complement strand
TACCGCAAAGTGCACCTTCCCGGTCATGAAGAACATGAACCCGAACGCCCATTCCAGCATTTAGAACGTCGATACTTTGAAGAAGGACCAGATGGGTTTGGTGTCTGGAACGCGTTTGACGGTGTAATTGGCATGGCATTGTGCAACGATCGACGCTGGCCTGAGACGTACAGAGTGATGGCTCTTCAACAGGTAGAAATGATTCTTATCGGCTACAACACTCCGGTGCATTATGCCCCAGACCCTTCGCAAGACGCCCTTCAGTCATTCCACAATAAATTGGTCATGCAAGCCGGCGCCTATCAAAATGGAACGTGGGTAGTTGGGGTTGCCAAAGGTGGTGTTGAGGAAGGCGTTGATTCTTTAGCTGAGTCTATGATCATTGCCCCTTCGGGTGAAATTGTCGCCCAAGCGAAGACTAACGGTGACGAATTAATAGTTGCGGATTGTGACCTTGATTGGTGTGAACACTACAAAGGTACTTTGTTTGATTTTGACCGCTATCGGCGACCTGAAATGTACGGACTTATATCGCGAGAAAAGGGGTCTATATGACCTCCTTTAATTTGAATGGGCAACCAGTAACGATCTCGGGTACGCACGAGCATCTCCTCGGGGCCCTGCGCGATGAACTTGGTGTTATTTCTCCCAAAGATGGTTGCGCGCCGTCGGGCCAGTGCGGTTGTTGCACGGTTCTCGTAGGGGATAAGGCCCGTGTAGCTTGTCAAACATCTTTAGAGCGAGCAGCAGGCGAAGAGATTATTACGCTTGAAGGGTTCGATGACGAGGAGCTCGACCGCTACTGCGATGCCTTTGCAGCGAACGGTGCTCTGCAGTGTGGATTTTGTATTCCGGGGATTCTGGTGCGTGCGAAGGCACTGATCCAAAAAAAGGGAGAAGCGCTTACTCGCGAAGAAACAGCTCGACATTTGGGTGCCCACCTCTGCCGATGTACCGGATATGTCAAAATTTTGGATGCGATACAAGATTTAGCTGAAGGTGTATTGCCCGAAAGTGAGCCTCCGAAAGGTGTTGGGTCGCGCGGCACTAAATATGAAGCGAAAGAGCTTGCTGCCGGGGTTAGACCCTTCATCGATGACATAACTATTGAAGGGCTTCTCCACGGAGCTCTCAAGCTCAGTGATCATGCACGAGCAGACATTGTCAAAATCGACACTGAAAAGGCACGTAATCTCGATGGCGTAGTAGCGGTCTTCACTGCGGCGGATATCCCGGGAGAGATGCGGGTTGGTCTTATCCATAAGGACTGGCCTGTAATGATTCCTGAAGGCGGACGAACTTCCTACCTCGGGGATGTTTTGGCAGTCGTGGTGGCGACGAGTAGAGCAGTTGCCGTTGAGGCGACAAAAGTCGTCGAAGTTGAATACGAGGTCCAAGAACCTAAGACTGATCCCATTCGAGTGGTTGATGATTCGGAGAGCGCGGTATGGGAACTTGACGGAAATATATTGTCGACGTCGGCATACAGTCGGGGCAACGTTGATTTGGCCTTGAGAGATTCGGCGTTCGTCGTCAAAGAGACCTTTCAGACCCAACGTGTAGAACACGCCTTCTTAGAACCTGAATCGACACTCGCATTTCCAACTGACGGTGGTCTCCATGTCTACACAGGAGGTCAAGGAATTTGGGACGATCGAAACGACATCGCTCGAGTTTTAGGTCTTGAAACGGACCAGATCACCACTGAGCTCGTAAGTAATGGCGGTGCCTTCGGTGGCAAAGAAGACATGTCCAATCAAGTTCATACCGCTTTGTCGGCGTGGCTTCTGAAACGCCCAGTTCGAATCACTCTTTCTAGGGAGCAATCACTTCTGATGCATCCCAAACGACACCCCATTCGAATGACGTACGAGGTGGGGTGTGATCGCGACGGCAGGCTTACTGCCGTTAGAGCCAGAATGCTCGGAGACTCAGGACCGTATGCGTCAGTAGGAATGAAAGTGCTAGAGCGGGCAGCGGGTCACGCAACTGGTCCATACTCTCTCCCGGCGGTCGACGTTGAAGCGATAGCTGTACGGACAAACAACTCGGTCTGCGGAGCGTTCCGAGGGTTTGGAGCTAACCAAGCTCAGTTTGCCATGGAAGGAGTCATGGACCGACTAGCAGAACGAGTCGGTATAAGCGGCTGGGAAATTCGTTCTCTAAACGTTATTTCCCCAGGCGATATATGGGGCCCAGGACAGATTATGGACGACGGCTGCCTCGGCGCTCGCGAATGTTTAGACGCAGTTAAAACGGCATATGAAGAGGCCCGTAGCGCTGGTCAACCCGTCGGGGTAGGCCTCGGATTAAAAAATTCAGGACTGGGTAACGGCTTTGATGAACTAGCTAAAGCAGTGATTCATTTTAACGAAGATGGAACGGTGGAGGTTCGCCACTGCTGGACTGAGATGGGTCAAGGCGTCCATAACGTTGCACTTCAAGTAGCTGTCGAAGAACTGGGTGTTAACGCAGAGCAAATCAAAGTCATAGTTGACTCGACGCGAGAACTTGGCGCGGGGCAAACCACAGGCAGTCGCGGAACCCTGATGGGGGCCGGTGCTGTCCAAGACGCGTGTCGGGTAGCTCTGCTCGACGATTGCCAAGTAGGTGTGGATTATGAGGGCAGCTACAGGATCAATTGGACTAATTCGCTAAGCGAAGGTCTAGAGAACCCAGTCATTCATTCGACGTTCGGGTACGCAGCGCAACTGGTGTTACTTGATCCGGATACTTTCGAAGTCGAACGTGTCGTAGCCGCTCATGATGTTGGCCGGGCAGTGAATCCCCTGCTTTGCGAAGGACAAATCGAAGGCGCTGTTCATATGGGCTTGGGTTACGCCCTAACGGAGGGATTTCCGACTGATTCGTTAGGTCGGCCTCTCAACACCACTCTCCGAAGTCTTGACATCATCCGACCCAAAGATATGCCTCCCGTTGAGGTCATTATCGTTGAATCACCAGAACCTGGAGCCCCTTACGGAATCAAAGGTGTAGGCGAAATTGGCCTTGTGCCTACCGCAGGAGCTGTCGCCGCGGCCATTCGCTCTACAGGTCAAGAATGGCCAACTGAGTTGCCAATTCAAAACACAGCGAACCGTGAGCGAGCCGACGCGTGGCGCTAGACGACTTAGCGGCTAATGAAACCAGCGGGTTGGTCTGTGCTCACCATCACCTATACAGCGCGCTTGCTCCAGGAATGCCAGCACCACCACGAACCCCTGCTTCCTTCCGAGACATTCTTGAACTTGTGTGGTGGCGCCTTGATCGAGCGTTGGACCTAGAAATGTTGGAATGGTCAGCGAAACTTGGAGCCCTTGAGGCAATCGAATCTGGGACCACGGCCATAGTTGATCACCACGAATCACCCAATGCGATTGAAGGCTCGCTGGATGTGATTGCTAATGCTTGCGCAGAAGTGGGCGTGCGAGTGAATTGTTCATATGGGGTTACAGATCGCCACGGGAAAGAAAGCGCGCAGCGAGGCCTAGAAGAAAACAGGCGGTACTTGGCCTCAGGAGGCACGGGCATGGTCGGTGTTCACGCAGCCTTTACCTGCGAATCTGACACGCTCCTCGCAGCTAGCGAATTAGCTCAAAATTATGGTGTCGGAGTACACATACATGTCGCCGAGGGAACTGACGATTTGCAAGCAAATGACCGCCTCAAAGATCTAAGCCGTGAGGACTGGCTTTTAGTCCACGGAGTTCATTTAGAGGACGATCATGGGCTCAATGGCTGCATTGTGCATAATCCGCGATCGAATATGAACAACTCAGTTGGCTATGCAGCACCACACAGACTTGGGCTCCCTATAGCCCTCGGAACAGATGGTATTGGCGCAGCAATGCTAGAGGAATTTCGGATAGCGTACGCCCGGCTTCGAGAACATGACGTTGCAGCAACTCCCGAACTGCCTTGGTCTTGGTTAGAAACTGGGTATCGAATAATTCCGGAAGCCGTGAATGATCGAGTCACATGGTCTCATGGGCCTATCGATCCGTGGCGACTCGCATTTCAAACGAACATTAAGCCTCAGTTAGTAGAAATCGACGGAGAAGTTGTGTACACCGAAGGGCAGCTAACCCGCGCAGACGCAATGGAAATTCGAACTAAGGCTGCGGAGCAAGCACAACGTCTTTTTGCGAAACTTGAAAATATGGTGTGATTCCTAAATTTCAGCAGAAGCCAGATGTTCAAGCACTACAGAAGGTGTTAAAGGAAATTTGTTAATCCAAATACCAGCTGCATCGTAAAGCGCTGCAGTTACTGCAGGTGCATATGTGATGTAGGGCATCTCCGATACACCGCGTGCTCCCCACGGGCCCAAAGGATCGGCAGCTTCCAAAATCACACAGTCCACCCGGGCTGGGACGTCTCCAATCCCGGGAATTAGATATTGCGACAACCGCGGATTTTGAATTCGTCCATTCTCTACCACGAGTTGCTCGCTCAAGGTATAGCCATGCGCCTGGGCAATAGCCCCTTCAATCTGGCCTCGCAGCATTTGAGGATGGATCGCTTTGCCGACATCATGAACCGAGACAACTCGATCAACTCTGATGTGTCCAGTTCCGACATCTACGGTTAGGTCGACTGCTTGGGCCATGTAGCCGTAGCAAAAGTTTGGCTGCCCCTCTCCGGTCTCCGGGTCCAACGCTTCGGTCATCGGCGGTTTATAGCGGAAATGCCCTGCTGCGGGTCTTGCTCCGTCTGCCCAAGCTTTTTCTGCCTCTTCGACTGCACCTAAAACTGAATTCCCTGCCATGAATGTTAAACGAGACGCCGAAGCTGAGCCCGAATCCCCGCCGGTTGAAGTATCACTAAAGAACCCATCGACTGATTCAAAATCAAGCCCGACTGCGTAGGCCACCATTTGAGTTAGTGCTGTGTGAACACCTTGTCCTACCTCGGCTGCACTATGGAAAAGCTCAACGCGATTAGGTCGTTCTTCGTCTGCGTCACCGTGAAATACGACGTCCGCTTCACACGCTTCTGGAAAGCCGAAACTAAACCCTACATTTTTCATACCGACTGCGTATCCGCGACCTTGACGGAGTTGTTCAGCTTTAGCGGGCAATGAGGCGATTGGAGAAAAAGGGGGATACTCCGGTAACTCCTCTGATGGCGGCACTCGTTCAACGCATGCATCTATCACCCGTGTGACACCGACACCTTCTGGCAGACCTGACTGAGTAATGCCGTCTGATAAGTCCGTGAGAGCGTTGCGTTGACGCAGCTCCATGGGATCCATACCGAGCTTGCTAGCTAACTTGTTCATCTGTGATTCTGCGACAAACGCGCCTTGCGGGCCGCCAAACCCTCGAAACGCTCCACCCGGCACGCTGTGGGTGTAGATAGCCCTGCTGTCGATACGAGCATTAGGGACGTTGTAAGCGCCAGCTACGGACAAATGAAGATTCCCCAAGACCTTGTTAGAGGTGTAGTTGTAAGCACCAGCATCAAGCCACACATCAGCTTCAACGGCGGTAATGAAACCTTCCGATGTTGCCCCCAGCCGAGCGGTGACGGTGGCCCGATGCCGCTTGTGGTGACCAACAATTGATTCTTCCCGAGACCAGCCACAGTGAACAGATCGATTAATCCCCAAAGCACCCAACTTTCGCGCTGTGACTGCCATAACGATCTGCAAACTCATGTCTTCTTTTCCGCCAAACGCGCCTCCAATAGCGGCATACCTGACGCGCACCTCTTCCTCATCTACAGCAAGAGCATGAGCAATTTGCTCTCGGTCCTCGTGCACCCATTGGCCACTCGTTTCGACTGTGACGCGATCTTGCTCGTCGATCCACGCTGTAGCGGCCTCTACTTGAAGGTAAGCGTGCTCTTGATGTGGTAGCTCGTAAGTTCCTTCAATAATTACGTCAGCGGCTTCCATACCTAGAACAGCGTCACCTTTGCGGATTTGCAAGGTGTGGTAGGTGTTCGTTGAAGACCCCGGATGCACTAAGATTTCATCTGCTTTCGCCGAAGCTACGTCACTTGCCATTGGCAATGGCTCCCACTCGGTATCGATGAGTGCCGACGCGCGACGCGCTTCGCTCAAGGATTCTGCGACGACCACCACAAGATGATCAGCCTCCCATCGGCTTACGTCACATGGGACCGAACTGCGCCCAGTGTCGTCGAGGCCGATGAATACTGGTTGATCAAATAAGGTAAGGCCATATTCATTCACCGGTACATCGGCTGCTGTAACAACCGTTACGACACCAGGCGACGCCACCGTCTTCGATAGGTCCATAGAAACCAACCGAGCGTGCGGCTGATTGGTAAAGACAACAACAGCGTGTAAGGCGTCTTTTGGCACTGCGTCGGCCGGATACAAAGCAAGACCGGTAACTTTGTCGACGGCGTCAACACGTGCAGAATCTGTGCCGACTGCCATTAGATAATTCTTCCCTTTTCGCCACCTTCACGTAGCGATTTAATTATCGAGTAGTAACCGGTGCATCGGCAAAGATTTCCGGCCAGCGCTAACTCAATTTCTTGATCTGATGGATCGTTGTTTTCCTCTAATAAAGCTGCGGCTGCAACTAGAAATCCCGGTGTGCAAAATCCGCACTGAACAGCAAACTCTTCCAAAAACCGCTCTTGAATTGGGTGAAGCTGCTCTTCTGTAGCCAGACCCTCAACCGTTACTAGGGATGCGCCGTCAGCTTGTGCTGTAGGTGTAAGGCAACTCATCACCGCTGCGCCGTTTAACCGAACTGTGCACGCGCCGCATTCACCCTCGGAGCAGCCCTCTTTTGTTCCTGTAGAGACATTTGCTCGAAGCCATCCCAGAAGAATCGAATTAGCGCCCAACGGCGCGATAACCGGCGTTCCGTTCACCTCGCAAGCAATATTCGACAGAGTAGATATTTGGCTTTGGCTTGAGACGGATTGGCTAGTGTCGCGACCAAGTCGCGGCGCTGCTTCTGAATTGGCGACGAAACCTTCCGACAATCCCACCAGGGACCGTTCAATAGCAGTATTGGTAACCGCCTTACGGTACGTCGCTGTGCCGCGTACATCATCAATAGGAGAGATCGCTTCTTCCGCAATTTGAGCGGCCGCTTTTGCTGTCTCAGCGCTCAGCTTTTCTCCAATTAAATATTCTCTAAGAGCCTGTGAGACAGAAACGACTTCGCTCACGCTCCCGATCGCTATATCAGCACGCGTGATTTCAGCTGTGACATCGTCAATTTCAAGAACAATTCCAGCATGCACAACCGAAATTGCCTGTGCGCTTCGATTCCCGACTTTAAACCACGTCCCTATGGTGTTCCTGCTCCATCGAGGCACCTTGATAGAGCGGACCAGTTCGGTCCTCTCAAGATTAGTTTTTCGAAAGCCAGTAAAAAAGTCGCGAATTGGGACTTCTCGACTTCCCTGACTTGATTCGATGACAACTCTGGAGTCAAGAGCGACAAGTGCCGAAACAGTGTCGTTAGCAGGGCTAGCCGTCACGACATTGCCTACAACCGTTGCTCGGTTCCGAAGCTGTGCTGAACCAATCTCCAGGCACGCCATCCGCAATAGATCAAGAGCGTGATCTAAACCTATTGCGTCAATTACTTGGTTGTGCGTTACCGAGCATCCGATTTCAATCTCGCTGCCGTTGACGTCGATCTGAGTGCACTCGGGGAGACCCCATAGATCTAAGAGCACAGCCTCACGGTCACCGGATCTATCGGTTTGGCGGTGAAGTTCTAGGACAAGGTCGGTGGCGCCTGCGAGTGGTCGCGCATCGGGAAACGCGGCGTACATGTCAAGTGCCTCTGCCCAACTAGCGGGCTTTAAGACCTTCTCAATTTGTGCTCCCAGTCGTTGAGACTCATGAAGAAGTCCCGCCTCTAGATTCATTTCGACGTTTCTTTCAGATTTCCAAGAGTGTCTTCTATCCAGCTTTGAAGATCGCGTATAACTTCTTCTTTGTTTATTTCGTTGAGAAGTTCGTGCTTTGCCCCGTCGTAAAGTTTGATCGTCTTCGCTGGGCTGGGCATGTCCTCAATTGCTTGGAGAGAGTCGCCGTAAGGGACAAATGGGTCAGCGGTGCCATGGAAGAACCCCACGGGAATGCGAATATTGTCAATTTCCTCTCTGAATTGATCTAGAGCAATCACCTCTGCTTCTAAAAGTGCTCGTTTATATAAGCCTCGATATACCAGTGGATCAGCGTCATATGCGGCGCACACGTTCAAATCTCGGGACATGCCCAAAGGATCCGAATCTTCGGGAGGTAGCTCCGGCAGAGAAAGAACCTCACGAGCCCATTTCCAATCACCTATCACTGCCCCAAAGAAAGCTGCCCCTGCTGCTCGTTCCGGCCAACGTTGTACAAAGCGAGCAGCTAATAGACCGCCCATTGAGTGACCCAATAAAACCAAGGGCACCTGATCTGGTAAAAGTTCGCCTGCAGCTGCCGCTGCAGCTGCCAAATCATCTACAACGAGACCAAAATCAGTGATGAGGGCGCGTTCACCCTCTGACA
>DKNM01000025.1:15921-36170 GCA_002470695.1 Candidatus Neomicrothrix sp. UBA7388 | reverse complement strand
GCCTTCGCCACATGTTCGTAGCGTCCGCCGTACTCCGCATATCCGTGAAGAATCAATACGAGTGCTCGTGGCTTTCCTGAAGGACTCCACAAGCGAAGGTGGATAGCGCCTCCATGTCCTCTTATCTGAAATTCTTCAAAATTCACGTCTATGCCTCATTTTCACGGTTGATACCCGTGAACAAAATCCCTACTACTGATCCGTCCTCAACTGAGGTTTCCGCTAAGCCAGCTAGTCCTGCGACCCCGGTGGGTGACACATTTAATCCTGTAACGCTAGTAGCAATTTTATGAGTTTCAATAAGTGTTGTTTCAGAAACAACGACGGGCACCCCTCCGCTTTCTATTGTCGCTTCCAACAATGGGAGCCAATCGTACGTAACATCGTCGAGCAAGCCCGATGCTGCACTTGCGGGCTGATCCCACGGCCACATGAATCTTTCGGGGTTAGCCTGAGCGCTTTCAAGGTCAAACTCAGGTGCTAACAAATCCCATGCCCGTTTTAAGGGAGCGCATCCTGCAACTTGAACCGGATAAATCGTTACGTCGGGTAAAGCTCTTGCGGTCGCTGTTCCGAGTGCTCCACCCCCAACCTGAACAAACACCATGTCAAGATTGTCGACCTGATCTCTTAACTCCCACCCTAAGGTGCGTCCCCCATCAAAAGTCGAAGGGGTATTGGTGCCCTGAACGCCGAATGGTTGCGCACCTTTTTCCATCGACTCCATGAAGCGTGCGTAACAAGGGTCACCGGGATCATTAGCATCAAGTTCACATACGTGAACTTGGGCCTCTAATTGCTGAAGAATGGCTAGTGCAGACTCTTCCGCCCAAGCAGGCACAAAGACTTCTATTGGCCGATCAATTGCTTTGGCCACCGTGGCTGCCGCTATTGCCGCATTCCCGCAGCTCGCTATTGCTAATGGTCTTGTCCCGTCGTCTTCTTCGACTGCTAGGTGTAGGGCAACTCCAAAGAGATGCCTTGCTTTATGCGAACCCCCCACTGAATTAATTTCCACTTTTACTTTTAAATCCACGTTAAGACCCAGCGCAACCGCCAACGCCGTCCCATCAATCACGGGTGTCGTCGAAAATCCCGTGCCATCAATCCCACATATCTCTTGATCCAGTCGATTTACCAGATCAACAAATTGTTTGTCGCTCCACCCATTGCGCATTGCTTTGGCATACGAGTCAAGCCGCTCGCGATACACGATGAAGGGGTTAGATGCCTTCACGTCACTTGAGGTGTTTCGCCCCGGTTGCTTCATTGAACTCATCAATGCTGTTATCCCAGTTATCGATCAAAGGTCTTAGGCCATTCCACCAAGTTTGGTCCCGCCGGCGCTCGAAATCCTCAACTGAAATACCTTGCTGCTCCACCCAAGTGAAATAGCCGAGATTAAATACTCGATTCCGATTGGTTTCATCCATATCGAGAACATGATCAGTAGTGGTGTCAACAAGATATTTTGCGACTACCTCCTCACCTTCTGCATCATTGAACCCGTTGGGGTAGTCGCGCCGAATAACCTTTTCGCGCTCCGAGTTATACAGCTCTGCACCATCTGTAGCGACCGTCACAATCACGTCATCTGGCCCAAGACCCCAGTGCTTCGCTGCTTTGATAGCAGCCAGAGCGTTACAGATTGCCGAATAACCTAAGTTAGTGAGCATTGAGGTGAGATCAGAATTAACTCCTTGACGCTCTAGTGCACGAAGTCCAGCTGCGCTGTTGAATGCAACGTCAAGTCGGTCAGTTGCCTTGTCAGATACACCGACAATCAGATCGGTATTCGTCACATTATGGATTAACGGCACATGCTTGTCGCCGATGCCTTGAATGTTGTGATCCCCAAAGCCGTTATAGAGCATCGTTGGGACCTCAAGCGCCTCGACCGCAACAATTCGAGCATTATGGCGGTCCTTAAGATAGTCACCCGCTCCCAGAGTTCCCGCAGAACCTGACGCTGAAACGAACGCAGCTAAACGTCCCGGCTGACTAGATGTTCTGTGCAAAAAAATTTTTTCAAGGGCAGGTCCAGTTACGGCGTAGTGTCCAAGATGGTTAGAAAATTCGCTGAACTGGTTAAGAATTACGTTGGTCTTGTCGGTTTCGAGTCGTGCACACTCGTCATAAATTTCTTTAACATTGGCTTCGGTTCCCGGAGTCCGGATTACATCTTCGGGATGATCGATCCAGCGGTCTAGCCATTCGAAACGCTCTCTACTCATGCCCTCGGGTAGAACGGCGACCCCACGACAGCCCATAATCTTAGAAATTGCGACGCCGCCTCTGGCGTAGTTCCCAGTAGATGGCCATATAGCTCGGTTGATTGTTGGATCAAACCGCCCTGTCACCAGGCGAGCTACTAGACAAGAATATGCTGCCAAAACCTTATGGGCGCTAATCATTGGGAATCGGTTTCCTAGGGCAATGACTATTCGTGCATCTGTCCCAGTCATCTCCGATGGCAGCTCAATATGATCGGGTACCTCTGCCGGGCCAGCCCGGCCAGCGGTATTAAACCAGTGAACCCGAAATAGATTTAATGGATTGGCTGAGTTTGGGTCAACGGTGTTTAGGTCGTCGAGTAGCTCCGAATCCAAGGTAGATGGATCTCTCAACTCACTAAATTTTGGTAGGACTATGTTGCGTTCACTAAAGCGCGACACGGCATTTGCAAGCGACTGTGTGCCGGAAGGATCGAATTTGTCAAAAACCGCTAGTGAACGAGGCATTCTCCCAAGATAGACCCATGAGTCTGAAATTAGTTAACACAGGAGTCCCGTAACGATGCCAAACTGTGCGCAATGAGCGACCCTGTTGATTTGCTAATTAAAAACGCCTGGGTAGTTGCGACAATGGATGACCAACGTCGCGAGTTAACCGGGGGGTGGGTTGCTATTTCCGATGGTTATGTAGTCGGTGTCGGCGCTGGAACCGAACCAGCTCCAGCAGCGCACCGCTCTATTGATGTTTCTGGATGCTTAGTAACTCCAGGATTAATCAATACCCATCACCATATGTTTCAGAACTTAACTCGGGCCTATCGTCCAATGACTGCGGCCCCACTGTTCGGCTGGCTCCAATCCTTGTACCCCCTTTGGACAAGTTCTATAGATGAGGAAGCTGTTTATCTCGCAGCCTGGGTCGCGCTCGCCGAACTAGCCATGTCTGGTTGCACGACTACAACCGATCATCACTATCTACACCCTGCTCGAGCAGGAGATTTGCTAGCCGCAGAAATTCAAGCGGCGATTGATCTTGCGATGAGGTTTCACCCCACTTACGGGTCCATGAGCTTATCCGTGAAAGATGGCGGCTTGCCCCCTGATGATGCTGTGCGCAATGAGGATGACATTCTTGCTGAAAGCAAAAGACAGGTAGAGCGATGGCACGACTCATCTTTTGGATCAATGATCCAAATAGCTCTTGCGCCATGTTCACCATTTACTGTCACCCCAGATTTAATGAGGCGCACCGCCGAATTAGCTGAGCAATTAGATGTAAGGCTTCACACTCACTTGGCGGAAAACGCTGAAGATGACGAATTTTCAATCGCCCAGTTTGGTCTGCGACCTGTCGATTTATACGAAGATGTCGGGTGGCTAAGTGAGCGAAGCTGGGGGGCGCACGTTGTTCGACCTAACCCTGAAGAGATCGCACGTTTAGGAGCGGCTGGCGTCGGTGTCGCTCACTGTCCGAGCTCTAACATGATCTTGTCATCAGGAATCGCTCCCGTCGTTCAGATGCGAAACGCAGGATGCCACGTAGGTTTAGGTTGCGATGGTTCCTCGTCAGCTGACTCCGGGTCTATGTGGCAGGAAGCGCGATTGGCCATGCTCCAGGGAAAGTTGACTGCAGGCGCTGACCAAATGGACGCAAGGATCGCATTAGAGATAGCAACTCGCGGGGGAGCTGCTTGTTTAGGGCGAGTTGGAGAAATTGGGGAACTGTCCATTGGGTCTGTTGGAGATGTAGCCGTATGGAAACTTGATGGTCCGAAGTTCGCTGGTGTAATTGATGATCCGATAGAGGGATGGTTGAGATGCGGGCCGCTTAGCGCCTTCCATGTCCTTGTCCACGGTCGAGAAATAGTTAAAGACGGGTTATTAGTCGACCCTGCTCTTGATGAAACTCTTGTAAGGCACAGACAAGCTGCTCAGCGCTTTCAGCCGTGAGCAGAAGTCATTTCAGCCGCTGATTGGCTTTAGCTGACCCTTCGATTATTCATCGTGAAGTCAGCGGCCGGTTCTGTTTGCGCTTTATTTGCTTGCTGTGACCGCTGACTCAACTAATGGATAAAGAATGTTTGCAAGGCGTTGGCCAATTGACCCTGTGCTTTCAACGACCAGGTATGCACCGAACCCTTTGTCTGGTTGGAGCCAAGCTACCGAACCATATAAACCCGGATCGGTTAGGCGCAGCACGGGCGGGTTCTTTCCCACGGATGACTCTCCATAGCGGTTGTTGATCTGCGTCCACCAGCCCATGCCATAACCAATAGGGGAGTCATATATGTTGCCAGACCGATTCTGCTGCATTAAGTCGACGCCCCATTGAGACAGAACGACCTGCTCGTCGCATCTACCACCATTGAGATGCATAGCGAGAATTTTTCCGTAATCTCCCGTCGTTATGTAACCGCCGCCGCCGATGTGAGGATTATCAGTTGGTGGCAGTAGAGCGATATCGCCGTCCCAGTTGGGGTAGGTACCGCTAATTGCTTGCAGGGGAACCCATGGATTCGTAAAGCCCAGCGATGTCGTAGCGCACGGCTCAACATAGATCTGCTGTATGAGGTCTGCCCACTTTTTGCCCGAAGCAGCTTCGGCTACAGCTCCCGCTATTTGGAGTTGGATGCCCCCATATCGGAATTCTGTATCTGGCGTGACAGTCCGAGGGTCAGCCGCAGCTATGGCCAAACCTTGAGCAGCGCACGCTTGCAAGGAAGTGTTTGGTAGAAACATGCAAACGTAGAGGGGGTCATCCGATTGAAGTCCAGGTATGCCTGAACTCCCGGACAACAGTTGCGCTGCAGTTATGTTTTCGAGGCGCCCAGCGTAGTCAATGACGTCGCCTATCGGTGCATTGAGATCTAGTAACTCTTGATCATGGAGAGAAACAAGAACACCTGCGCTGATTATTTTACTAGTCGACGCAATGAGTGAAATTCGGTCAACTGAAAATTCACCCCAATGATTGTGGTAAACGACGCCCTCGTTTTGGTCAACCACTATGAGTCCAGCGCCGTTTAATTTGTTCTCAGCGACAAACCTTTCGATTGTTGACGAGACTTCGACAAAAGCTTTCGGGCTTATCTGAAGTTCCCAAGGACTAGTAGTTGTTGTTGTGATAGTTGTTTCATCGCTAATCGTTGCTGGACTTGATGTGGCTGGATTTGGCCAAGTCGTTACAGGGGTCGACGTCGCAGTCTCTGCGAGAGTGCTGTTTGTCGCTGTGCTACCTGCAACTTTGGAGTCGTGACCTGGGTTGCGTATGGCTGCTTCTGAGCAGGCAGCCAAGGCGACAGCGGCAAATATGTAGGCGAGTAATCGAAATCGAATCGTCAACTTACGAGAAACTTTTCAGCAGCCTGCTCAGCGTTGCGAATGACGAGCGGAAAGTGTTCATAGATAGGTAACTCAGGGCGATCAGACAGCCAACCAACAATCATCAAGCTACGAATCGTAAGGAAAACATCTACTGAAGCAATTTCGTCAAGTTCGATTTCATAAACAGAGCAATAGCCCTCAAGAAAAGCTTCTCTCGCCTCATCAAACCACGACTCCCCGACGCCTGGATGAAGGGCAACAGCAATTTCATGAGCGAACCAGCCATAGCCAGCGTCATCAAAATCGATAATGGTCAAGGCCCCATCATTATTCATAATGTTGCCCAAATGCAGATCTGAGTGAATAAGACCAAAGCGCTCCGGACCCGTCGAAAGTTCACCTAATTTATTCTGTAATACAGCACGAGCTTCGCTGAAAAGAGACCTTTGGCTCTTTGTCAAAGAGGTGACCTCCCAAAAACGTCCCCATAACGGATCCTCACCGAGTAGGCCATTCAGATCCCATCTACGCCTGGTAAAGCCTATTGGCCGTTCCCATGAATTTGAGTGACGTCGGATCGCCGCAGCAAGCGCGCCAATTTTTTTATAATGCGCTACAACGTTATTCGAGTTATTTGTTAGAGGGGTTCCAAGTGGCTGGCCTTTGACCCACTCAATGACTCCGACAATTCGACGCTCAAACGAATCTGGACTGCCGATATCGATCGATCGGTAATAATCGCCCGACGGTGTTTGGACAGCCGTCGGAACAGGCAATCCAGATTCAGCAAGCGATCTAACCCACGCAATTTCTGAGTCCAACTCTGTCAGTTTGTTGTACCCGGGTCGGTGGAGACGCATCACCACTTGTCTTTGTGAATCAACTTTCACTTGGCAAACAATATTTTCCGAGTGCGAGATTACATCGATTTGAAGGGGCTCCAGACCCCAAATTAAGCATGCACTTCGCGCTGCTTTAATAAAATCGCTTTCCTTAAGCATCGCGCAGGGAATCCTCAAATGCGTTCAGAAAAATACTCGCGTGTTCATTATTGAAAACCAAGGGGGGTCGGATTTTCAAAACGTTCCCGTGCTGCCCAGCTTTCCCTACAAGGACAAAACGAGACTTCAACCTCTCAACCATTTGCTGCGCGCCAACTGGGTCAGGTATGCGTGTTCCCGGCTTTACCCAGTCAATTCCAATAAATAAACCCCTGCCCCTAACATCACCCATTTGGGGATGATCCGCTTCAAGTGCACGAAGAGCTGAAGTCAGACTCGCTCCAACTTCTGTAACCTGTTCCACCAAATTTAGATCATTGATTTCGTCAATCACCGCGCTACCCGCTGCTGCTTGAAGTGGTGAAGAAGCAAACGTATTGAAGTAACGATGTCGCTCCCGAAATTTTGTGACCATTTCATGGCTCGTCGCCATTGCAGAAAGAGGAAAACCGTTACCCATGGGTTTACCCATGCACACAACATCGGGTGTGAAGCCGCTGACTTCATAACCCCACCAAGATCCGCTGCGGGCAAAGCCCGATTGAACTTCGTCAGCGATTACCACGCCCCCGGCATCAGAAACCATTGCTGTGGCTTCCGCAAACCAACCAGACGGCGGAATAGCTAACCCCTCATTAGCAAGAATTGAACACAACATGATTCCTGCAAATCCACCGCTGTCAGCGAAAGAAGCGATCGTTGCTTCCAATTGGTCCAAATGGAGCTGCAACAGCTCGGCTTCAGAAACGCCCTCAGCCATTGGCCGAAACAATTGCGGGGTCGTAATCGACTTAACACCACCACGGTCGTTACCAACGGGTAACGCAGTTAAACGCCCTACAAGCGAAGAATTTCCGTGGTAGGTCGAGTCAGTGCAAATAATTCCTTGTTTCCCAGTTACTGAGCGAGCAAGAGTAAGAGCCATTTCAGTGGCCTCGGTGCCGCTACACCCCAAAATCGCAGACTGAATTCCACCATGGTGCAGACTCACCAGGCGCTCTACGTATTCGATGACTCCCTCATGCAAATATCGACCGTGAACGTTCAATGTCGCTGCTTGCTCTGCGATGTTTGCCACTACCCGGGGATTTGAATGTCCTACACAAGGAACGTTGTTATAAAGATCTAAGTAACTTGCGCCAGCCGCATCTTTGAGCCAAACACCACTGCCGCTGACCAGTTCAAGAGGATCTTGGTAAAACAATGGAGTGTGTTGACCCATTACTTTGGTGTGTCTATCCAGAAGTCTGCTCACACGCCCAGTGTTGCACTTTGTTTCCATCATGAGTAACTGAACGTCAGTTGATGTTCAGGCCACGTAGGATGCCGACTACTAATGTTTTTTGATTTTCGACTCTGGGCACTTACAAAAGGAACTCGCGCCGCCATTGCCCAAGCAGTAACGATTGGCGTAATCGCGTCCCTCGCAGGAATAGCCCGTCTTGGTTTGCTGGGATGGTTACTCAGCAAAGTATTCAACGGGTCAACTTTCAGTGATCTATTGGGCCCAACACTCCTCGTGGGAATCGTCATGATCGTTCGCGGGATCCTAGAACATTGGCGCAAAATGTTGGCTCATCACACCGCCGCCGCCGTTCAACTCAAACTTCGTTCCCAACTTCACGATCACGTTTTGCAACTTGGACCATCTCACTTCGGCGATGTCCGAACGGGTGAAGTTCTGCTATCCCTCGTCGAGGGTGTTGAACAATTAGAAGTGTGGTTTGGTGAATATCTTCCTCAACTCATCGTTGCTGCCATCACGCCAATAGCGGTTTTCGCAATCCTCTCTCCTCTAGATCTTCCTGTGGCCGGTGTATTAACAGGTTTCGCCTTAATCACCCTGATGGCACCAGCAGTATTCCACCGATGGGACGCCGCTCGAAGTTTGCAACGGCAAGAGGCCTACAGCAAATTTGCCGCGGACTTCTTAGACTCACTCCAAGGCTTAGGCACTCTCAAAGCTTTTGGACAAAGTGCCGCCCGAGGACGCACTCTTGCCACGCGAGCACACGAGGTCTTCAAAAGCACAATGTGGGTTCTTGCCACTAACTCGCTAACCCGAGGAATCACTGACACCGGGCTGGCACTAGGAGCCGCAGCGGCATTAACCCTCGGTGCCTACCGCGTGCAATCCGGGGATATGGAAATGTCCACCCTCCTCATCATCTTGATGATTGGGATTGAGGTATTTCGCCCCCAACGCGACCTACGAGCCTTACTCCACAACGGGATGATGGGGCTATCAGCCGCACAAGGTATTTTTAAAGTCTTCGACTCTCAACCTCTCGTTCAAGAACCATTCGAATCTCCTGCATTTAGGGAACCACTCGAACCTCGAATTTCATTCAAGGATGTCACGTTCCATTACCCCACAGCGGCAGCCGCAACATTGCAGAAACTCAACATCGACGTTGCACCGGGTGAAAGAATTGGCGTCGTAGGCTCAAGCGGTTCGGGTAAAAGCACAATCGCTAAGCTCCTACTGCGCTTTTATGACCCCACAAACGGCTGCATAACTCTTGGAGGGCACGACTTACAAGACCTCTCAGCGCACCACCGCTATGGAGCCATCGCCCTTGTCTCCCAAGACACATTTCTTTTTCACGGAACAGTTCTTGAAAATATTCGATTTGGCGCTCCAAATGCCGAGATGAAAGACGTCCGGCAAGCAGCTATGGACGCGAATGCGCACGAATTCATCTCACAATTACCAAATGGCTATGACACCGTTATCGGAGAGCGGGGTATCCGCTTATCAGGAGGGCAAAGGCAACGCATAGCAATAGCTCGCGCCCTCCTGAAAGACTCGCCAATCCTCGTACTTGACGAGGCCCTATCCTCAGTCGACGCAGAAAACGAAGCTGTTATTCAGGAAGCACTTGACCGTCTAATGGCGGGCCGCACCACGCTAATATTCGCGCACCGACTTTCAAGCGTTATCGGCGCCGACCGAATTCTTGTCCTCGATGAAGGAAAAATTGTCGAGTCCGGTAAGCACAGCGAATTAATGGATAGTCGTGGTTACTACTTCACCCTCATGTCCGCCCAACTTTCTGGTGCAGCAGTGAGTCAACCTCCAACAGGACCTCAACAAACCGCCGCCACAAGCATTGATTCCGATCGCGAAGTCAGCGAGCCTGCAGACAATGAAATAGTTTCGGCAACAGGGCTTGGGTGGCTAGCGGCGATTAAGTGGCTCTTCTCCGAGATACGGCCATGGAGAACAAAACTCATAGCAACTTTCATCTTTGGGGTAACGCGAGTAGCAGCACTAATCGGTGTTGGAGTGGTTAGTGCCTTAATCGTCGCTGCAGTCAAACGTGGCGAATCCTTCGACGGCTTGCTTACAGCGCTAATTATTGTTGCGCCGCTTGCAGGTATCTTGCACTGGTTGGAGTCGTGGGTAGCTCACGATATGGCATTCCGGATGCTCGCTGAGATGCGCGTTGCGCTTTACTCAAAACTCGACCAACTGGCGCCGGCCTATTTAGTTCGCAGACGCACAGGGGACATGGTCGCAATGGCTACTCACGACGTGGAGATGGTTGAATATTTTTTTGCACACACCGTCGCGCCAGCGTTCGTTGCTTTACTCGTGCCCTCCACTGTGCTTGTGACGCTGAGTATTCTCGGCTGGCAAATGGCCATCGCTCTAATCCCATTTTTGGCAGTAGTTGCGCTCAGTCCATTTTTGTTGCGAAAGCGCCTAGATAAGTTGGGATCTGAAGATCGCGAAGCATTAGGCGATTTGAATGCCTTCGTGGTCGACACAGTCCAAGGACTCGGCGAAGTGCTCGCCTTTCAACAAACTGCTACACGATCAAAATCTTTTATGCACCGAGTACAACGGCACATCGACACCAGGCTTCCTTTTTACAGCGACTTATCCCGCCAGACAGCGCTGCTGGAAGTCGCCATGGGATTAGGAGGCCTAGCTGTCGTTGTAACCGGCGCTTCGCTGGTTTCAGCCGGGGATCTCAACCCCACAACTCTTCCGTTGCTCACGCTTCTTGCTCTGGCATGTTTTTTGCCGGTATCGGAAATCGTTCACGTGGGTCGTCAATTAGCAGACACACTCGGTGCCGCGCGTCGGTTGCACCAAGTCCATAACGAACCCGTCGAGGTGCGCTCAGCAGAGACCCCAAACCCCATTAACATTCAGGGCCCAGAGAACGCAATACAGTTTCGCGAAGTTGAATTCTCCTACCCAGGCACTGAAATCCAGGCATTGGACGGAGTATCTTTCGACGTAGCCGCAGGCTCGACCGTTGCCATTGTCGGACCTTCGGGCGCAGGTAAAACAACAGCCGCGCAGCTAATCCTGAGATTTTGGGATGCTGATCAAGGTGCTATCTGCTTATTTGACCAACCCCTAGCCCGACTTGACCTTGACGATTTGAGATCCCATGTCGCAATGGTCAGTCAAGAGACCTATCTGTTTAACGACACTCTTGCTCAGAATATTCTCATGGCGCGCCCCGATGCGACAGAAGAGCAAGTGAACGCCGCAATAGATCAGGCGTCTCTAACTACGTTTGTTGAGAATCTCCCCGAAGGGTTGAAAACAAACGTTGGTGAGCGTGGGGTGCGGTTATCCGGGGGACAACGTCAACGCGTAGCGATAGCCAGAGCGTTTCTAAAGGACGCACCGGTCCTTATTTTGGATGAAGCAACATCCCACCTCGATGCTGTAAATGAAGCTGCGGTTCATGACTCGTTGCAAAATCTTATGCATGGCCGAACAACACTCATTATCGCTCATCGATTATCAACAGTGCGACATGCGACCCAGATTGTCGTTATGGAAGCAGGGAAAGTAGTAGAAGTTGGGGACCACGATTCCCTACTCCAAACCGGCGGTCTCTATTCCCGACTCCTTGCCCATCAACTTTCCACATCGACGGTGACTTAGTCTCTTGAGATCACACGGAGCTTGCTTGGGTTGAGTCTTCTTAACTATTGCCAAAAGTGTCGAAGCTGACTAAGTCGGTCGAGTCAAGGCGTGGAGCTTTTTTGAAGTCAGTTCCGATCGTGTAGGCCACGGGGAACAGTCCGACCTGTGTCCACTCGTTGTAGTCGACACCTAGAACTTCAGCGGCCTCTCTCTCAAACGGTAAGTGCAGGGTTGTCCAAGCGCTACCCAATCCGCGCTCGCGGGCTGCAAGCATAAAGCTCCACACTGCTGGGATTATTGAACCCCACATAGAAGCTTGGCCGAATGCATCAACGCCTTCCGGACGCCCCAGCATCAAGGGCACTAATAACGTTGGAACTTCATGAAAGATCTCCCTCAAGTGCATTGCGGAGCCTCGAACAAATTCTGCTCGTTCCGCCCGAATATCACCTGGCGCATACTCGCGAGCGGGACCATTCACGTAAGGATCAAAGCCTTGGCCATAAAGACCCGCAAGCTCCCGTTTCTTATCGGGGTCTTCAACAAAAATAAAGTGCCAACCTTGCGCATTTGATCCAGTTGGAGCTTGGAAAGCGATATCTGTGCACTCAAGAAGCAGCGATCTTTCCACTGGTCGGTTTAGATCGAGCCGCTTTCTAACAGCCCGAGTCGTTGTCAAGAGTTCGTCAGCAGATAGTTCGAGATACATGCAAAAGTCCTAAGTCAGTCGACCTCTGATCATATGTCTACTTAGCTGTCTTCACTTATAGAAATGACTAACGGAAGCCTGTTTGAGGAGGGCTACCCATCTCCGACGGTGATTCAGGTAAGTCATTTTTTGGTCGAGGCCAAGCGATTGGAGTCACGGGACCCTCAATTCTTTGTCCCTCGTTAATGTTTTGCCGGTCCAAGCTTTGATGCCAGTGAGGCTGTGAACGAGTGCAGCCATCTTCGAAGTAGATTATGCAGTAAGCCCGCCGAGTCGTATCCGTGGTATTGGCCTTCGCTTGATGAACGGTCAAAGAATGATGAAACACAACTGACCCGCGAGGCGCTTCCACCCAAGAAAGATCGCGCATTTCGGAATGATCGAAATATGGATAAGGCTCTTCGCGTAATTCTCGGGTGATATCTGAAAACTTGGCTAAACCTAAACGGTGAGAACCAGGCGAATAACCCATTGCCCCACTCTCCAGCGTTGAGCCGTCGAACGGAATCCAAGCAGTTATCTGGCGGGCCGGTGCCATTGGCCATAACGGCCAATCCTGATGAGGGTCCGTCTCTCGTCCCCCAGGCTCTTTATAAAGCGCTTGATCATGCCAAATTCGCAAGGCCTTTGCGCCTAACAATGCGCCTGCTGTCTTTGCCAAGCTCTGATTAAAAGTCAACGCCTTCAGATCATCATTGTCCTCCCAGAGGTTCATACATTGTTGAAAACTCTGTTCATACATAGATTTTGCATCTATTGATCGTGCATCTGGCCCAACCCGGTTTATGACTGCACGGTCGACAATCGATCCGAAAAATTGAAGCTCGACCGGATCAAAAAAATCTTTAACGACTGCGAAGCCGTCGCGATCAAACGTTTCGATCAAAGCAGCATCTATTGCGACCACCCGATAAGCCTAGATCGCTCACGCAGCGTTGTTAGGAAGAACTGTTGCTTCAGACGGAATAGAATTGAGAACGAGTGATAGGGGAACTCAATGCATGACATCGTAATTAGAGCTGGCAAAGTCGTTGATGGCACAGGAAGCGAAGCCCGAAAAGTCGATATAGCTATCGATGATGGAGTTATTTCATCTGTAGGACCTGCTATTGGCCAAGGCCGAATCGAAATAGATGCTGACGGTTACTTGGTAACGCCTGGGTTTGTTGATGTGCACACTCACTATGACGGGCAAGCAACTTGGGATCCCGAGATGAGCCCCTCTTCATTCCATGGAGTCACTACGACAGTTTTCGGCAACTGTGGCGTAGGGTTTGCTCCCGCTCGGCCAGACAGTCATGACTGGCTGATCCAACTTATGGAGGGCGTTGAAGATATCCCCGGAGCCGCCTTATCCGAAGGTATCGATTGGAACTGGGAAACATTTCCAGAATATTTAGATGCCCTTGAAAGAATGCCAAGAGTCATGGACATTGCAACGCAAGTGCCGCATGGCTCTGTCCGGGCATACGTCATGGGAGAAAGAGGAGCACGAAACGAAGATCCGACGCCAGAAGACTTAATCGAGATGGCAAAGATTGTTCAAGAAGGAATTGAAGCCGGCGCACTCGGGTTCACATCCTCCCGGACCATGCTGCATCGAGCTCTGGACGGGGAACCCGTCCCAGGAACATTCGCGGGAGCTGATGAACTTATAGCAATGGGTAGAGCTGTAGCCGACGCAGGTGGAGGCGTCGTCGAAGTAGCTTCAGATATTGGACTTGGGGGGCTGGAAGGTAACTTTGGTTCGGATATCGATTGGATGCGTGCCTTAGCTGACGATTATGGATTGACGGTCACATATGCTCTAAACCAGGCAGACCAACACCCACAGCAATGGCGTGATCTCCTGGAACTTTCATCAGCCCCTCTTGAAGGTCAAGGCAAAGTAATAGCGCAGGTAGCCGGACGCCCAGCAGGACTGCTGTTTGGACTAGAAACGTCGCTTCACCCATTCAAGATGCACCCGACATACTTAGATTTAGCGGCGAGCTGCACACCGAGCGAACTTGTAAAAGAACTCTCGAAAGAACAAATAAAGCAGCAGATATTAGGCGAAACGACTGGGTATACCGGACGCTTCAATCATGATGTTGCTCACGGTTTTCACAAGATGTACCCACTGTTAGAGAACCCTGATTACGAACCGAAGCCTCAAGACTCCATTGCGTCGCGCGCCGAAAAGGAAGACCGCGATCCCTACGAGTATGCGTACGAAGTCCTGCTTGCGAACAATGGGAAAGGACTAATTTTCTTTCCTCTTGCTGACTTTGCGGAACACACCCTCGATCCAACATACGAACGTCTAAATCATCACGGTGCATTCTGGAGTCTTTCTGACGGCGGAGCTCATTGTCGTCTTATCTGCGATGCCTCTACGTCGACTTTCATGTTGAGCCATTGGACAAGGGACCGAACTAATGGCCCCAAGATGAAAATTGAAGATGCGGTGAAGCTGATGACGCACGACACTGCTGAGATATACGGGCTGCTTGGTGATAGAGGCACCCTTGAAGTTGGCAAGAGGGCAGACATAAACGTCATTGACTACGACAATCTGTCAATTTCTCCGCCTGAAATGGCCTACGACCTTCCCACCGGAGCTCCGCGCCTTTTACAAGAGGCGAGTGGATACAAGGCCACCATCGTTGCTGGTGAAATCGTCCGAGAAAATGACGAATTCACAGGGGCTCGCCCAGGTCGTCTAATCCGGGGACGTCGGTAAAACGAATCGAGAAACAATTCCTCACTAGATCTGATCTTGTTTCACTAGTAGAAACCTGATTTATGTTGAACTGTTGGGCACCAATCGGCCGGGGTGATGCTTCCACTATTGCGTCCCGGTCGAGAGAATTAGAACAGCGGGGTTACGCAGGCGTTATCGGTAACCAGGTCTACGGACCACCGTGGGCGAGTATGGCTGTCGCGGCAGCGTCTACTTCTTCACTGAAATTAGAAACGGGGATAGCAATGGCATTTGTGCGCTCCCCATTTGAAACTGCATGCGCAGCCTTGGAACTGGACGAAATAAGCAACGGACGCTTCACGCTTGGCTTAGGCACGGCACCCCAAACATGGACGGAGAATTACTTTGGCCAGAACTTCTACCCACCAATTGGCAGAACACGCGAGGTAATTGAAATTCTGCGAATGGTCTTTGATGCAGCCGAAAGTAATGCTCCTTCAATCCCGGAATATCAAGGCGAGCACTATCAACTTTCTTTCGAAGGTCTCCATCCCAACTTTGCTCCCAATGCTCGATCCATCCCAATCTGGATAGCGTCGCTCCGCGAAAAATTATGTGAATTAGCAGGCGAATGTGCTGACGGGTTCATAGGACACTCGATTTGGTCGCGGTGGTGGTTAGAGGAACGAGCCTTGCCGGCCCTTCGCCGCGGCGCTACCAGAGCCGGGCGCGACCCGAATGAATTACAAATTCAATTGTGGCTCACGGCTTCTATTGATTCAGATCCGCTTGTTGCTGCTCGGCGAGCTCGCGGCAATGTCGTCTTTTATGCCTCAATTCCCAGCTATCGATCCTATTTTGAAGCACACGGCTTCGGTGCCATGTTCGACGCCTTGGTTGAAGCGCGCAAATCACTGCCATTAGAAAACTGTCTAGACATGGTGCCTTTGGAAGCTGCAAAGACATTTGCCGTGTGTGGAACTCGGGATGAAGTTGGCGAAGAAATCGTCACCATCGCGCAACATGCGAACTCGGTGTGTGTAAAGCCACCTATGTGGGCGATTGATCCTTTAGAAGTAAAGCAACAAGGCGAGGAAATTGAAAAACTGCTGCTTGGATAAGCCACTTACTATCGAGTGAGTTGCTCCAACAGTCCGCCGCTATCACTCACTATGTGGCCTTCTGTTACTTTGCCTTCGATAACCGTAAATATTGCTACAGCGTGGCGTTCGATCTCGTTGCCAGACCCAGTTATCCCCATGAAAGTCCCTGTATGGATTCCTCTCAGTATGTACCTCACTGCCACCGACGATCCATCGCTCACCATTTGCTGAATTTCGAACCGGGCGTTCGTGAATGCGGAATGATATGCCTTAAGTGACTCGATGTGTTCTGCAAGGGAATTTGCGGAGGGACCTCCATAGCCGTGTCGCACATAATTGTCGGTGAATGATCTTTCGACTACTGACAGGTCCTGTTTATTAAATCCCTCCTCCATTATGTACCGAACGAGATCCTTTGCTTCGTTGCCTGTCACGATGGCCCCTAGGTAGTCAATAGCCGCAAGCTGCTTCTGCGCTCATGCTTACTTTAGAACTGCTGGTGTGATTCGTTTAACGATCACGATGATTTGCGTCCCCACACAGCGTAGAGAGGGTCACCGAAACTGCTTGTCTCGGTTCGGAGCTCTGCACTGAGGTCCGACCATGGGCCGGTGCGACGAAAATACTCGCCGACAATCGATACATGCCCCCGATCGTCGGTCTGATTCCACCCATTAATCGCCTTCGTAGGAAAACACCGATTTGAAAAAGTATGGACGAAAACACCCCCGGGCTTTAAGCAACGATGAACTTCGTTGAACACTTCTAACGGACGTGTCAAATAATCGACGGAGACGCAACAAACGACGCCATCGAACTCTTCATCGAGTAGAGGCATAATCGGATTGACGTTGAGATCATGCTGTAACCACGAATCAGCGTCTTTATTGGCGCTCAACTCTTCAGTGTTCATTCCAAGAACTACTAACTCCTCGGGCTTGACGGGGAAGTGGCTAACCCATGAACCCATTAGATCCAAAACTCGACCGGTGAGTCCAAGTTCTGTATACAGCTTGCCCACGGCTTCAATAGCACCATCATCAATATGGGTTACTAAACGTGGCGCGGCATAAAAGTTGCTATCCGATGACTGATCTGCTCGTTCGAAAAACCCAGCAGGAAATCCACTGTAAAGATCTGTTAGGTCGTGAGGCTGGTCAGTCACAATTTCCTTTTTCTTTTAGAGGATGATTCTTTTAGCAAAACTTAAATCGTGCCCAGCGGGGTCCTTTATTGGGAAGAATCGTTCGCCCCAAGGAGCGTCTTTCGGTTCGGCATCGGGAGAAAGCCCTGCTGTTATGGCACGTTTATAGACTTCGTCTACATCGTCAACATGAAAGACAATTCGTCCCCACCAGCCCGTAGGCATCTCCTCTTGGCTAACTAACCATAGGTTGACAAAACAAGACGCAGATTCCAAAGTGACGAAGGACCTTGAAGAGTCACCAAAAGTTTCAACGAAACCCAGTGCTTGGTAGAAATTTACTGATTCCGCCATGTTTGCGGTCGCAAAAGTGATGGCGTCGATCCGTTGAACATGACCTTCCAGTTGTTTCACGAGGAAGCCTTTCATGGTGTCCAGCAAGGTCGACAATAGAGCAGTAATTACCACTCGCCGCAAGCGCGACTTAGGAGATAAGTCATCTCCATGTCCTGTTGACGTTTGAGTGTCGTCTAACGTCGGCTGTTGAAAAGAGGGGTAATAATGAATTTTACGGATTTCAACGCAATGGTGGAGAGCAACGCGGCGTCACTTCGATCTAGCTGGCGCAATTATTCTCTTAGTTCTAGCGCACTTATAGCTGTAATTGTTTTTGGCGGCGAACATCTTGACGGCAAGCGTCCGATGATGGTTTTTGCCATTCTCGGCGTGAACCTTCTGCTACTCCTCAGTACGGATAGTCAAATGGCGCAGTTCCAAGCACTACGAAAAGACATGCCATCTGAACTTGCAGACTCAGCAACTGGGCAAGATTGGTCCAAAGCACCTCTTGGTGCGTTCCGTGTTATCGGCGCCGTGATGACTATCGCCATTACGGTCACAATGTTGATGGCGCTATAGCTTTGAAATTGGAGAGTAAAGGTTTGGCCCCGCGTACCTGAGTTCAAAGGCATCCGGTTGCACGGGACCAAATTTTGTTTGTCCTGCTGGCCTATGGTCTGGCCAACTGATACTTGAGGTATGCGATGAAAGCGTTAAATTATTATGTCGAGTCTTGGCGACGTTTCGGGGATCTTCGGGGCCGGTCGTCGCGACCCGCCTATTGGTGGCCATTTCTGCTCCACCTCCTAGTCTTCTTTGTTCTTGGTGGCATCTTTGCCGCCATTTTGGATCTTGACACCGATCAGGTTGGACCGGAGATTGTCTATTTCATTGCCTATGTGTGGTTGTCGATCGCATTAGGAGTGCGTCGCCTGCATGACGTGGGTCGAAAAGGAACGTGGCTCTTACTTGGTCTTGTCCCCTTGGGTAATTTGGTGCTGCTGTATTGGCTTGTTCAGCCTAGTTCTGTAGAAACAAACGAATGGGGAGATCCAGTCACGCAAGGTGGGGTCACGGCAGCTAGCAGTGACACCGAACCAGAACCGCTGCATCGAACAAACGACATCATTCGGTAACCAGAGACTTAAGGGCTGCTATCTAAAGCAGCTCGTAAGGCACCAGTAGTCACCCCAAGTGAAGAAGCTGCAGCCTCGATATCCGGGGGAGGGGGACCCAACGCTAACCGAAGCTGCTCTTCGTTTACGCCGAGTTGAGCCGCAGCAGCAGCTAGATTCGGACCACTTAATGCTGATCCCGTTTGGTCCCTTGGTGTCCGGCCGGGATTGGGGTCTGAAGGCCGCGATTCATTAAATTCGCCGTTCAAACAGCGGCTGATGTAAGGAAACTCATTCGTAACCAAATACAGGTATCGATCCTCGATGAATGTCCCATTGCATTCATCTAGATCTCCAGATCCGGGAAGGTATTCCCAGTCAGACGTATAAGTGCCATCAGGGGCCGTGCCTCCCACGACCTTATTTGGGCCCCGCACACCGCCGAGGCTTACCTGACAATCGCTGCCCGTTCTTAAAGAGGCCGTAAGTTGATAGCTGGGCTTATAAGTGTCAGTAGTTGATATGTAGATCAAGTAGCCGTCCGCAGCGAAGCCGACATGGACCAGTTCTCCTCCGGAGTGATCGTGTACCTCAGCGAGCAAGTCGGATAACCCGTGATAGTGGTACTCACCAGTTGGCTGCACGTGTGCGTTATTGAAGTCCATACCAAGATTGAAGGTGTCCTGTAGCCCTTCTACCCGATATGTCTCACCGGTCACACAAGTCACGGTTTCTGCGGTGCCCGGCTCAAACTTGACGCCGTTTACTGCTACACCTGGCACATGCACCTCAGCTGCGGCACCCCTATAGGCAGGGTTCGTGGGGTACTTATACCTGTTTGATTGAGCCGAGATGGTATTCGGGTTGCCTGAGTTTGGGAACAACCCTGTTTCATGATTTGGCAGAGCGTTCGTGACGATTGTTCTCATGTTGTCCGACACCGTCACTGTTGTCTGAGTACCAAATCCGACCTCAGAAATTGAATAATTGCCTAAATAAGGACCTTCCTGAGGGTCTGTGTGGGTGTGGGTTGTTTTAGTGATCGGTGGGGTGGTTGTGTCTTCTGTGTAGGTGTGGGTGGCTGTTGTTTGGATAGTCGGCGGGCTAACCGTCTCTTGGCTCGAACATGCACTGGCGACAACACAAACTGTCAGTAGAACAGCGAGCGTCAACTGTAATTCGTTAATCCGAAAAGAAGCCATGCAGCACTATTTCCTGTTCGACACGCAAAGATGGCCAGTGGTAGCAATTCATATAGAAAATTAACGGAGCATCTTCGGCAGCTACGTTAAGACCAAACATATTTGTTCCTAAACAATGAACCTTGATCCGGCCTAAAGAAAATGGGTCAAAAACCAGCGAAGGAAATTGAAGATGAACTACGTCGAATTAACAGACCAAGCTGTTGAATCAATGCGTGACCGGGATCCCGATGAGCCAGTGGCGATGATCAACTTGCTTAAGTTTCGTGACGTAGCCGACCCGAACCTAGGTTTAGAAATGACCAGCGGACGCAACTGTTACTTTGGCCACTACATCGCAGGAGTACCACCCATAGCGAACCGCCTCGAGACCGGACACTCCCCCCTTTATCTCAACGAGGTCCACTCATGTTTCTTCGCCTCGACAGGCGAAGACTGGGACTACCTGTTGGTCCCCCAGTATCGATCACGACGGTCTTTTATCGAAATGATCAC
>DKNM01000025.1:9233-15535 GCA_002470695.1 Candidatus Neomicrothrix sp. UBA7388 | reverse complement strand
CGATTAATTGAATGCGTCAACGACGAACCAGAGGGATATCCGTTGCACCTCAACGCGCCACTGCCAGCGGACCCAATAATTGAACAACCCGGCTTATTCAAAGACCCTCGAGTCAACGAAATCAACGACCGTGACGCAGACCAACCAACCGACATGCTGAATCTGGTTCGTCTAGCCGACACCACGAAACCAAACAGCGGAGTTGACAACATGTCAGGAGCACAGGGCTATGAGGAATACAGAAAAGGAGTGACGGATCTATATGCCGAACGGGCCGGCGTTAAAATTACTTGGCGCGCCTTCCCCGTAGCTACCCTCATTGGGCCTTCTGACGAGCTATGGGATGAAGCGCTCATATATCACTACCTAAGTCGTTCAAAAATGCTCTCAATGTTCACCGACTACGAGGACTACCGCGTCAACCATCTCCCAAAGCGGAACGCATCAATCGTCGATAGCCGATTAATCGAAACCACCGTTGGCGGATAAACCCGTTGATTAACAGGCCAGTAACTTCGAGCAGACCTTGAGCGCCGCCCAATATCTGCGGGTCGGGAAATCTCAAGTTGTAAGCGGTTTTCCCTTTGCATGGTCGATGAAAACAAATTCTTCAACTGGCTTTCTCGAAAGCTTCGAGAGCTGTTTAGGCGGACGACCAATCGTCAACATGGCCGAAACGGCTTCATGCGATTCAAGCCCCAATAACTGCTGCACCGCTGGCTCTTGAGCCGCAAGCAACGTAGTTAATGTCCCACCGAACCCTTCGTTTCGAGCTGCCATCAATGCACTCCAAGCCATGGGATAAATCGAAGCCCCACTAACCACTCCGACACGATCTAAGAATTGGTCCATCGAAGCAACAACTTTCAAATCAACAGCAATAATGCAAACAACTGGGACGTCCTCCAGATGCTCAAACATTGGTATAGCAATTGGCAGCGATTCATCTAGAGCAGCTTCAGCGATATTTATCAATGAAGGAGTTACTGATTGCCAGTAAACCTCTCCCGCACGAGTTTGGGCAGCCGCTACCCGCATTGGGCCCAAACACAACTCGCCCAGAGAACGTTTAGTGTCGGTGTCGCGTATAACTATTACTTTCCAACCTTGGCGGTTCCCCCCGTTAGGCGCAAATCGTGCAGTATCGAAAATTCGGTAGAGCACTTCATCAGGGATCGGATCATCGGTGAACTCTCTCGCCGCAAAAGTTGTTGTTGCTACGTCTACAAAATCCATTAGACACCTCAAATAATTCGATCGATACGTAGATCATCAATTTCGGACACACTGAAACCCAATTCCTTAAGTACTTCATCTGTGTGTTCGCCTAATTCAGGAGCTCTACTTCGGATAGTCCCGGGGCTGGCTGTCATAGAAATTGGGAATCCACTAATTGGGATTTCGCGAGAAGCAGACGGGTAGGCCACCTTCTCCAGAAAGCCGATTTCATTTATGTGCGGATGGTCGAGAGTTTGTTGAGGTGTCAGCACAGGCGCTCCCGGGATCTTTAAATCAGCGAGGGAAGTGAGGACTTCGTCAGTTGATTTGTTTGCACACCAATCAGACATGACGCCGCAGATTTCTTGTCGATGGTTGCCCCGTCCCTCGTCGCTTTGGAATCTAGGATCATTTGCTAACTCTGGACGTCCGATCAATTTGGCCCAACGAGCAAACTGGTAGTTACCAATCACGGAAATAAGTACGGTTCCATCCTTGGTGGCGAAAGTATCTGATGGCGCTGCAGTTTGGCTTTGGTTATGGGAAGCTTCGCGATCAAGATGTAACTGATCTTGCTCAATCAAGGTTGCGTTGGCAATTGTCATCGCTGTCTTCAGCAAAGCGCCCTCCAGCTCCTGTCCTTCGCCAGTTAGGTCGCGATGCCGCAAAGCGGCAAGGGTTGCCATAGCAAGTAAGGAGCCAGTACAAAAGTCAACGTATGGGGTGGAGTTACGAGTTGGTTGCCCTTCAGGACCAGTCATGTGCATCGCCCCGGACATTGCTTGGGCCAAGCCATCGAACCCGACGCGATCGCTAAAAGACCCTCCGGAGCCGAAGCACGTCACGCTTGAAACGATGATGTCTTCTCTGACCGATTTGAGTGACTGATAATCGAGACCCATCTGTTTCCTTGTCTCAGGCGGTAGATTCGCAACGACGATGTCAGCAGACCTGACTAACGAGTTCATAATCTCGCGACCTTTCTCCTTCATAGGGTTAAGTGTCACGCTGCGTTTATTTCTCCCGACCTGAAGAAACAATGCCCCCTGTCCGTCCGACGTCACAGGCGTAGTCCAACGATCCTCTCCGCCATCTAAACGCTCAATGCGAATTACGTCAGCGCCCAAATCACCTAAAATTGTTGCAGCAAACGGCCCTGCAATGAAACGGCCGAAATCAAGAACTCGAACTCCGCCTAATACTCCACTCACGAATTACCCCTTACCCGCCTCGGTATCTCGCCAAACCGAAACTCCCATATCCCGAACATAGTTAGCTTTTCAGCTATCGGTGCTTTTCATGCGCGAAACCCTAGTTAGTGCCTCCTTAAGAACGATTCACAGATTTCCTGCCTCGTAGCGCAAAATTATTTAGATCAACTGCCGATGTCCGATCCCTCAACCACACTGGTCGAGGTGCCAAACTCGATTTCAATGCCTGACGCTGAGTTTCTCTCAGATGACTTCTTATCTTCGAAGTCCGACGCGGACCTAGCCGCGATCATGCAACAAATCGTCTCAGAACAACAGAAAAGAGCTTTGGAAGGATCCGACCCTGACGCACTTTTGGAACAGGGCTTCAAAAACGGCTTTAGACCGAACGGACTCCCATATGACCCCTGGATTGTCGATGGAATACTTATTTGTCCTGGAGCGGTGAACGACAGAAGCTCAACATCTCACGACTGCGGATTCGTAGCGTTCGATGAGCATTGGTGCTGGGAACATCCCGATATTCTCCTCGATGATATTCGGTATATCGATGGTCCGAAAAGACGGCAACGTTCTGTGTCACTTATACCCGTATTCGAAGGACTGGAATTCGATTTGGTCATATCCCGCTCATCAGCAGGCCAACACAAAATGAAGTCCGCTACGGCGTTTCGCGTAATAGATGGTTGCTTAGAAGTTGTGAGGAACAGGATCCCAAAGAAAACATCTGGCTTACGGCATTAGAGCCACTTTGCAGCGACCGAATGAAGTGGATCAAAGTAATTGGGATCACCAAAAAGTGCGCAAGGGTCCGCGTCCATGCGAGGATATGCAAATGGATTTGTATGACGTAATGCGAACAACTTTCGCTGCTCGAGATTTCACCGATGACGAAATTCCTGATGAGACCTTGTATCGCATTCTCGATAATGCGAGGTTTGCGCCAAGCGGCGGGAATAGACAGGGTGGCCGCGTAATAGTTGTTAAAGACGCCGATACAAAGACTGCGCTCGGGCACCTATGTTTGCCTCAATTGCGGGTTTATGGAGAACAACGAGCCAACGGGGAAAGCCCATGGCAAAGCATTAAACCCACAGCCATTGACGTTGACAAAGTATGGAATGACGAGTCGATACCCGCAGTGATACCTATGTTTGAAGATCTGTCTTCCACTCCAACTGTTCTCGTTATCGCCGTGGATCTAGGCGTCGTTGCATCGTTAGACAAAGATCTTGATCGCGTAGGAATAATAAGTGGTGGCTCTATTTATCCGATGGCTTGGAACATTCTGCTTGGCGCCCGTAACGAAGGTTTTGGTGGGACGCTAACGACGTTGCTCGCAGCCCAAGAATCAAAAGCACAGGAGCTCCTAGGCCTCGAGAGCCATGTAGCGATCGCCGCGTTGCTTACCCTAGGTAAACCGAAAAAGCAGCTCTCTAAGCTTTCCCGCAAGAAAGTTGAAGATTTCGTCACCATAGACCGAGCGGATGGGCCAGCTTTTTCTGGGTAAATAAGTCCCTTATAGTTACGCAGGAACAGCGCGACGCGCAATGTAATCAAGATCGCATGAAGCGGGCAGGGTTCCGAATAGGGAGCCGTGGTCGCCCGCTATTCGCGAACAGAAATACGCATCGCTTACCGCAGGGTCACCGTGTTCGAGAACAAGGGTGGCGGCCCAGGTCCGAGCGAGCTTTTCGACGAGACGACGAGCTTCAACTTCGGGAAGAGGTTCCCTGAGTGTTACTTGCAGATCGTCAAGCTGTTTGTCTAAGTAGCCATCCCGTCCACGTGCCATTTCTAATTCGCTCAGAAATGCCGTCACGCTTTCGGGGTTCTTTGCGGCAGCTCGTCCGATATCTAACGCAATGACGTTGCCTGCGCCCTCCCAAATTGCGTTTAACGGTGCCTCTCGGTAGAGCCTAGGCATCATTGAGTCTTCAACGTAGCCGTTTCCGCCAACACACTCGAGAGCTTCTCTTACTACTGGATTTGACTGTTTCGTCAACCAATACTTTGCAATCGGGGTTGCCAATCTTGCGAAAGACTTTTCGTGGTCATCAACATCCATACGTTCGTGGGCACCTGACAGTCGCGTAATCATGAGCGTCGCTGTCTCCACCTCAATTTCCAAGTCCGCAAGAACATTTTGCATCAGCGGTTTATCGAGCAGCTGAGCGCCAAAAGCCTCTCGGTTTGCTACATGCCAGCCTGCTTGACTAACCGCTTGCCTCATCAGTGAGACTCCCCAGTTAGCGACGTCTAACCGGGTGGAATGCACCATTTCGATGATGGTAGGTATGCCGCGCCCTTCCTCTCCAATCAGCCATCCGGCAGTGTTGCTGAATTCCAGTTCAGCTGAAGCGTTTGACCGGTTCCCCAGTTTGTCTTTCAAACGTAAATAAAACAAAGAATTTCGATTGCCATCGGGCAGTACCCGGGGTACCAGAAAACATGACATGCCCTTTGGCGCGTACGCCAAGACTAGAAATGCGTCACACATTGGGGCTGATGTGAACCACTTATGACCCTCCAACCGATACTCGGCTCCTGGCCCCCCGGCACCAACTGGTTGGGCTCTGCTTGTGTTCGCTCTAACGTCAGAACCCCCTTGCCTCTCTGTCATGCCCATACCAATGAGGACGCCAGTTTTTTCTGAAAGAGGTTTAAGGTCTTTGTCGTAATTACGAGAAACAGTCAGGGGTTCCCATATTTCAGCGATATCGGGCTGGTTTCTTAGGGTCACAAGGGCCCCAGAGGTCATTGAGGTAGGGCAACCGTGACCCATTTCGATCTGAGTGATTAAACCCATAAGTGCGTTGCGTGTTACATATGCTCCCTCACCCGCTGGCTGTTCATACCTCATACAGTGGATACCGGCATCAACTGCAAGCTCTAAAATGGTGTGATACGCGGGGTGATATTCGATTTCGTCAATTCGCTCGCCCCGAGGATCGTGAGTATGAAGAATTGGCGTGTTTTTATTCGCTAAACGGCCAAGTTCGCGGGTTTGCTCGGTCCCCACAACAGATCCGAAGGCTTCCAAAAGCCCCACATCTCCGCCTTCTCTCCGGACAGCGTCTGGTAATACGGGGTCAGCGGTAAATAAGTTGTAACAAGCTATTGGTCCTGGTTGATTATCGAAGGATGCCATGGCTCTAAACTATCTTCAGTCACGTTCAACGGGACAATTACCGAACTAACGACTACCTTTCGAAGAAGCACACCACGGCCGGCGAGGAGCGCCTGCCGACTTAGGGGGAAATGAGTGAAATACCTAGCACCATCTTCAGTCGAGGAAGCGACCTCGTTGCTCTCGTCCTCATCTTCGGCACAAGTGTTTGCGGGAGCAACAGATGTTGTCCCACAGATGCGGGCTGGTCGTTCAGCCCCCGATGTGTTGGTGGACTTAAAAAAAATTGAGGAACTCGTGTCGCTTAAGAACGACAACGACAAATGGACGGTCGGAGCAGCAACTCCAACAGCTCATTTGACTGAAGACGCGAGTTTCAGCAGTGAATTTCCCGGTCTGTCTGAAGCCGCAGGCCTCATTGGCTCCGATCAAATCCAAAACAGGTCAAGCCTCGGCGGGAACCTTTGCAACGGCTCTCCCGCAGCTGATTCAGTTCCGGCGATGGTAGTCAACGATGTTCGAGCGGTTGTGGCTGGCCCAAGTGGTACCCGGGTCGTAGATGTCTCCGATGTAGTAACGGGCCCCGGCCAGACAGTGTTAGACGCAGATGAGTTCATCGTCGAATTTGAGATTGACAGAATGCCATCGCGAAGTGGAGACGCCTACCTAAGAATGATCCCGAGAACCGAAATGGACATTGCCGTTGTAGGTGCTGGTGCTCGAGTAACTCTCGGTGAAGACGG
>DKNM01000025.1:0-8836 GCA_002470695.1 Candidatus Neomicrothrix sp. UBA7388 | reverse complement strand
AGGCGTTAATTGGGACTACCGCCACTGAGGATACGCTCGCCGCCGTTGCTGAAGCAGCAAGCGCGGCCTGCAACCCTATCGACGACAAGCGCGGCACGGTTGCGTACCGTAAACAAGTGGCGGGTGTCCTAGCTAAGAGAGCAGTCTTGATTGCGATCGAACGAGCCGAACAACGAAATGGAGCCAACTAATGTCGCGCACACATATTTCTGCTGTCATTAATGGTGACGAAACTGAATTTCTTACAGAAGATGGCACCTCACTACTTAACGCATTAAGAGACGAAGTCGGCCTAACGGGAGCGAAAGAAGGCTGCGGGACCGGTGATTGCGGATCATGCTCAGTTTTAATCGACGATCGGGTGACATGTGCGTGCTTGGTTTTTGCGCCCGAAGCTGACGGAGCGACAATCGTTACCGTCGAAGGACTCGCTACCTCCGGCGAACTCCACCCACTTCAACAATGCTTCCTTGAAGGCGCCGCACTGCAATGCGGAATATGCACGCCTGGCTTTCTGATGGCAGCTAAAGCGCTATTAGATCGCAATCCGGACCCAACCGAGACTGAAATCAGATATGCGCTTGCGGGAAATCTTTGCCGGTGCACCGGATATGACAAAATAATTCGTGCTGTTCAAGAAGCAGCAAGAGAAATAAGGGAAAAGTAATGGCTATCACTGAAGAGAACCCCGGATACAAATGGGTAGGGACGCGCCCTATCCGCCCAGATGGTTTGGAAAAAGTCACTGGTAAAGCACGGTTCGGGGCCGACCTCGCACTTCCCGGGATGCTTCACGGCAAGGTTGTCCGATCGCCCCACGCACATGCTGAAATCGTTTCAATAGACACATCCGCTGCTGAAGCGATGCCAGGTGTTAAAGCTGTGATTACTGGAGCAGATTTTCCTGATCTTGCTGCCAACGGGGCGCATGCAGGCGACATTGACGTTGCTACCAACACAATTGCTCGCGATAAAGTTCTATACGAGGGCCACGTCGTAGCGGCCGTAGCGGCAATAACCCGTGAACAGGCTGAAGCTGCTGCCAAAGCGGTTGAAATTACCTATGAAGTATTGCCTCATGTCCTGACCGTAGATGAGGCCATGGCTGATGGTGCGCCGCTCCTGCACGATGGCATGATCACCAAAGGGGTTGACCCAGCTCCAGAAGATCCATCGAATATTGCAAGTAAAATTCTTCACGAACGTGGCGATTTGGACCAAGGCTTTGGCGAAGCGGATTCGGTGGTTGAACGCGAGTTCACTACCAAACCCGTCCATCAGGGATACATCGAACCGCACGCTGCTGTAGCTGATGCCAACAGTGACGGTCGAGCGAATCTCTGGTGCTCGTCGCAAGGTCACTTCCAAATGAGAGCTTATACAGCGACAGTGTTAGGGGTTTCTCCAGGGAATATCAAAGTAACCGCTGCGGAAATCGGCGGCGGTTTCGGCGGTAAGACAGTCATATATCTTGAACCGCTCGCTGTCCGACTGTCGCAGAGAGCTGGCAGGCCCGTGAAATTGGTTATGGACCGCGACGAAGTCTTTCGGGCTACAGGACCGACATCGGGCACTCGGATCAAAGTCAAAATGGGTGCTACTAAAGATGGAAAGATGACTGCAGCCGAAGTTTGGATGGCCTACGAAGCTGGCGCCTACGCAGGCTCACCAGTGGGTGCCGCAGGCATGACTGCAATTGCTTGTTATGACATACCGAACTTTGTAGTAGAGGGCTATGACGTGGTCTGCAACAAGCCTCGCGTCGCGGCGTACCGTGCACCAGGCGCGCCTATGGCTGCCTTTGCTGTGGAATCGGTTGTCGATGAATTAGCTCGCAACCTAGAAATAGACCCAATAGATATCCGCTTAGCTAACGCTGCAGTTGAAGGGACTCAGGCATCCTATGGTCCCAAATTTCCGAGAATTGGATTTGTGGAAACCCTTGAAGCGATTAAGGACCACCCTAATTACTCCGAAGAACTCGGACCCAACCAAGGTCGCGGTGTGTCGGCAGGCTTTTGGTTTAACGCAGGAATGATGTCCAGCGCCACTGTGCATATCAACGAAAATGGAACTGCGACAGTGGTAACCGGCTCCCCCGATATCGGCGGCAGTCGACAGTCAATGGCATTGATGGCTGCTGAAGAACTAGGTATCCCCTATGAATCAATCAAGCCCGTAGTAGCCGATACGGAAACCGTTGGGTTTAACGATGTCACGGGCGGTAGTCGAGTTACCTTGGCCACTGGTGCAGCCGTTGTTGACGCATGCCGCCTTGTAGTTGAAGATCTGCGTTCCAGAGCAGCAAAGACATGGGACGTAGAACTCGACCAAGTTGAATGGGTTGAAGGACAAGCTCAACATATTGATGGCGCACAGCCGCCCCTCTCATTGGGCGATCTAGCCAAGAAATCTGGGCGCACCGGAGGACCTATCTCAGCAAATGCCTCTTTAAATTCCCGAGGTGTTGGGGCAGGTTTTTCCACTCAGCTGTGCGATGTCGAAGTAGATCCCGAAACCGGTGTTACACGAGTCATTCGTTACTTAACAGCTCAAGATGCTGGTCGAGCCATCAGCCCTGACTATGTTGAAGGTCAAATGCAAGGCGGCGTTGTACAAGGAATTGGCTGGGCTCTGAACGAGGAATACATCCACGACACAGACGGTGTAATGGAAAATCCGTCATTCTTGGACTACCGAATTCCAGTTGCATCGGATCTACCAATGATTGATTGCAGCATCGTTGAGGTGCCAAACCCTGCCCACCCATATGGCGTTCGCGGTGTTGGGGAAGTAGGGATCGTGCCGCCCATGGCTGCGGTTGGAAACGCAATTAACGACGCAGTTGACGTCCGAATGACCGAACTACCAATGTCTCCTATCAAAGTACTTGAGGCAATAACTGATCAGTCTGACTGAAGATGGCTCGCGTACATTTCTCTGCTGGCCTCCGTGAGTTAACCGGAGGTCAAGCAGAAGTTGATGTTGAGGGATCAACAGTTAGACGCATCGTTGCTGAGTTAGACGAAATGTTCCCAGGAATCGGGGAACGGCTCTCTGAGGCCTCTTCAGTAGCAATTGATGGCGAGATTTTTACCGACGCAGAACTCGAACCGGTAGAAGAAAACGCCGAGGTCCATTTCTTGGATATCTTTCAAGGCGGTTAACTTCTCTCAAGCTCGATTGCAGCGCGATCGCTCGTTATGCCAATAGCGGACAAACAAATAAAAAGCGCTACAGCCGAGGTCACGATGACTATCGCGGCCGCAGCCTCATAACTCACCCCATCAACCACGAATCCAAGAACGGCTGGCCCGGCTAACGCGCCAAACCCAAGAGCCGTGTATAGGGTGCCGACGGCCCCTCCGAGGTCGCCCACACCAAACCAGGTAGCGAGCACGTTGGGCGCAGCTGTGAACCAGACGGCCCACCCAACGCCATGGAAAAGCGCACTACTCACAAAAAGTAAGTACGAGTCGCCGGCTAGGAACCAGACAACGAGACAACAGACCAGTAATAATTGCCCTAAGACGTATTGACGCATCGGCGCAAACCGATCGTTAAGAGCACTAATCACGAGTCTCGCTACTACGGATGAAGCACCAATAATTCCAACAAGTGACGCAGCGGCTTTCCCCCCGATCCCCTTGCTGATTGCATGGTCGTTATAAAACGCTAGAGGCGCGTAAAAACCGGGGCCGCCCAAGACCAAAGCACCGTATAGCAACAGAAATTTCTTGGATCTCAGGATCGTTGCGAGACCTAACCGCGTGGGCGCGTTCTCAGACGGCGGATCAACTGCAGCGATAGCGGAGGCTGTAAGTAAGACAGCGCTGAAGCCCGCGTAGATAGCGAGCGTCGCTCTCCACCCCCAAGCGTCAATTAAAAAACGCGAAACGATTGGTACGACAAAAGTACCCATACCAACACCTGCCAAGACCAGGCTTATAGCCGAGGCTCTGCGCTCTTTGAACCAACGCCCAACTGTGCCAATCATCGGCGGATAGCAGCAGCCAACAGCGCTGCCTACCAGAGGTGCGTAAACCAGATACAGGTGCCATAACTCGGTCGCGAGGCTGCTCACTACAAGGCCTATAGTCATTAACGCTGCCCCGCTGGCAACCACCGGCTTGACGCCCACTGAGTCGCTGAATCTTCCCCCTACCGCTCCAGCTAAATAGTAGAAACAGACTGCCGCCGAAAACAGAGGCGCAACCGGTCCTGTCGACGTATCGAATGTCTCTGCAATAGGGGTCAAGAAAATGCCGAACGAGAATAAGACACCGAAGTTAACGAAATTCGCTACGAAGGCGGCCGATGTGACGACCCAGCTAGTGCGCTGACTATTCAACAAATTACCCTCGATGCAGTATTTCTAGCGTTATGAATGATCCCAAGTAGATTTCTCGGCGAGTATGAGTAGTCAGTGTTCAACTCATCGTCAGGCCGCCCGACACCGACAACGTTTGTCCGGTGACGAATCCCGCATCTTCCGAAGTGAAATAAACAACTCCCGACGCGACTTCCTCGGGCGTCCCTACACGTTTCATCGGAACAGCGCGTGCCATGGCTCCGATGATTTTGTCCCCATCATCGCTGGCTGCGACTATCCCATCAAGAAGTGGAGTGTCTGTGGGGCCCGGGCAGACGACGTTAGCTGTAATCCCAGACCGTGCAACTTCACGAGCGATTGTTTTGGTAAATGAAATAACTCCGCCTTTCGCGCCGGAATAAACCGCTTCGAAAGATGAACCTACGCGACCCGCATCGGAGGCGATGTTTACTATTCGACCCCAGCCACTTTCGATCATCGCAGGGAGACAAGCATGAACTGTTCGGAGTATCCCTTTGTAGTTAATTTCGATTATTCGATCCCAAAACTCCTCATCGGTATCGAGAAAAGGCATCAGTTCGTCCCAACCCGCACAATTAACCAGAATGTCGACGGAGCCTAACTCGTCAACTGTTTGCAAAACACCTTGCTGGACTGCATCTGAGTCAGAGACGTCCACATGGACGGCAATTGCTTCACCACCGGAGCTTGAAATTTGTGCCACTGTCTCGCGGGCACCGTCCAAGTTCACATCTGCAACAGCGACCTTTCGGCCCGCGTTTGCTACCCCGATGCAAATTTCCCGACCGATTCCGCTTCCGCCACCTGTAACCATTGCTACTCGACCATTCATCATTATCTCCTTGAAGCTCGGGCGACCTCGCCCCATTTTGCGACTGAATCAGGATCTTTACGCATGTGCTCTTCGGTGAGATACATAACCACTCTTGAAGCCGTGCTGCTGTAACGCTCCTTCAAGCGGTCAGCCATTTCGTCCCAAGGAGAAACTAAGGCAAAGTGATCCAGCATTTCGTCGGAAATTGTGTCTGCCATTCCCTGCATATCGCCGGCTTTCATTTTGTCGCCAAGGGCTTTTGTTACTCCCTCAAATCCCAGATCCTCAAATTGAAACGCATAGTTGGGTGTCGTGCCATAAAACGCAATCTGTGTCTTAGCCCTATGGACCCACGGCGCACGTTCCTCAGGCGAGTCGCCTGCCACTGCGAAGACGGGCACGATGAGGTCGATATCTGAAACATCACGTCCTGAACGTTGAGCTCCCTCGGCGACTTCAGGAAGAAGTCTATTTTGTATGTAATGCATCGAATGCATTGGATGTACGTGAACTCCGTCAGCCACTTCGCCCGCAACCTTGTTCATTATTGGGCCGACCGAGGATATGTCGATTTTGATATCTCCGAAATCATGTGATCGAGGTTTCCAGGCGTCGGGTAATAACGAAAGGTTGTAAAACTCTCCTTCGTGGCTTAAACGTTCTTCTCCTCGAAAAGCTCGAAAGCAGGCCTTTACAGCATTGACGTAGTCCAGCAACCGACGTGCCGGGTGATCAAATTCAGCTGAGTACCTTCGAACTACATGACCTTTGACTTGGCTTCCCAAACCCAGGCGGAATCTGCCATTTGTCTCGCCCGCCAATTCCCACGCAACCTGAGCAGAAACCATGGGACTTCGCGGAAATGCAACAGCGATTCCGGTTGTAAAAGTCAGAGATGGTGCCGCTATAGCTGCGGCTGCTATTTGCATCCACGGCACTTGGCCGGTCTCGGTATAGAGCATTCCGGAAAACCCTTGCTCCTCGACGCTTCGTGCGAGTTCCCCAGCAGCGCTCCAGGTTGAAGAACCGGTCATCAGATCAAATTCCACGTTGTTGCCTTTCGTTCCCTCCTATTTGAGCCGAAATCTCGTCGCTCGGCCAATGCAGTTCAATCGCATCTATGGTTGCTGGTTATGAATGCTGATTGGTTACTGATGGGTGACATACCCGCGCGTGCAGCGAGACTGTGGGGCGACGACCTTGCACTTGCGTTTGGAGAACAACGTTGGACACACCGGCAATTTGCCGAAGATGTCGACAGAGTTGCGAAAGGCCTACTTGCATTGGGTGTAGCGCAGGGTGACCAGGTGGCTGTCTGGATGACTAATCGACCTGAATGGTTGCATCTGATGTACGCAATTCCGCGCGTTGGTGCGTGCATTGTCCCTTTGAACACCAGGTATAGAACTGACGACGTCGCGTATACCGTTATTCAGTCGCAGAGCAGATTTCTCATCTCGATAGATCAGTCAGGCCCTATTAATTATGGGGAGATGCTTACTGACGCTAGCGAGCAGATAATTGAAGGCGGCTATCTAGAGGCGATTGTCATGTTGGGGGAGCATCTTCCAGACACGATTGGATGGGAGTCAATGTTGGAGAGTGGTAAGTCGGTAAGCACTGAAGCACTTGCGACTCGAGCCGGCGCGGTCACCGTCGAAGATCGGATGATGCTTGCGTACACCTCCGGCACCACCGGACATCCAAAGGGCGTCGTTCACTCCCATAAACCTGTTCAAAACACAGCAGAGAGGGCGATGCTGCTCGGCCACAGCAAAAACGATGTTCATATGAGCTACTTGCCGCTCTTCCACGCTTACGGATTCAGCGAAGTAGCAATGATGGCTGCCTTGACTGGCGGGAGCCAAGTGCTATTCGACGTTTTCGACCCAGACGAGGTATTAGATGCTGTAGAAAAAGAAAACGGCACGGTGCTACATGGCTTTGATAGCCATTGGGCAGATCTGACACGCGCTCAGAAATTACAGGCGAGAGATGTTTCGTCTCTTCGAGTTGGGACTCTTCCCGCTGGCATGGAGTCCACCGTTCCGGTAGCTCGTGAGGTTCAAGACCTCTTTTGTCCAACTACGAGCGGTTTTGGCATGAGCGAAACCTGGGCCTTCATAGCGTCTAGCCATCTGAGTGATTCTCTAGAACAGCGAACCGAGGCATCGGGTTACCCCATGTATGGCGTTGAATTCCAAATTCGTGATTTAGATGATGGCCGGGAGTTACAGGCAGGCGAAACGGGTGCTCTATTTGTTCGTGGTTACACCGTAACCAGTGGATACTGGGGCAAACCTGAGGCAACCGCTGAAGTCTTTGATGCTGATGGTTGGCTTGATACAGGTGATGTTGCTTCGATAAGACCTGATGGTCATGTCGTCTTTGTAGGCCGGCACAAAGACATGTTGAAAGTTGGTGGCGAGAATGTCTCTCCTGCCGAGGTCGAGGGCTACCTCTTAAATGTTGAAGGGATTGAAGAGATTGCGGTCGTTGGATATCCCGATGACCGATTGGTTGAAGTACCTGTCGCTTTCGTAGTGGCCTCGTCGCAACTCTCAGGCGATGAAATATTGGAGCGATGCCGCGGAAAGATAGCGAGCTTCAAGATCCCTAGACACGTCATCTTTATTGATGAGATGCCGACAACTCCATCCGGAAAGATACGAAAAGTAGAGCTACGGGAATGGGCGAAGGCCAGGCTCTAAGAGCCATCGCCCGATACTCGTATTTGTAAACTTGATCGCAGTGGTTTAGACCGGCCCACCAAGAGTGTGACTGGTTGCGTCACCCGATGTGCGCTCGGCTTCGCGATTACGAACTTCCGCTCGGCCCACAACCATGTGATGAACTTCATCAGGTCCATCCGCAAGACGAAGCGTTCGTTGGCTATGCCACATATCGGTAAGTGGGAACCATTGAGACACGCCTGCAGCGCCGTGCATCTGGATTGCTTCGTTGATTATGTCGCAGCACTTCTCTGGCACCATTGCCTTAACAGCGCTAACCCAAACTCGGGCTTCTGCGTTACCGAGCGTGTCCATCGCTTGAGCAGCCCGAAGAACCATGAGGCGCATTGCTTCGACCTCAATGCGGCTTCGCGATATTACTTCCATGTTCTTGCCAAGATTGACCAGCTTTTTACCAAAAGCTTCACGAGAAGTACCACGATCAACCATCATCTCGATCGCTTTTTCCGCTGCGCCAATAGAGCGCATGCAGTGATGGATGCGACCAGGTCCGAGCCGCAGTTGGCTAATCTCAAAGCCTCTGCCTTCACCGAGTAGCACGTTTTCTTTCGGCACTCTGACATCTTCAAGCTTTATGTGCATATGCCCATGAGGAGCATCATCATTACCAAAGACATGCATCGGCCCAACAATGTTCACCCCGTCAGCGTCAAGCGGGACCAGTATCTGTGACTGCTGCTTGTAGGTGTCGGCGTCGGGGTTGGTGCGAACCATAGTAATCATGATCTTGCAACGCGGGTCTCCAGCGCCAGAGATGTAGAACTTCTCCCCGTTTATTACCCACTCGTCACCGTCTAGGACGGCTTCGGTTTCTATCTGCTTCGCATCAGAACTCATTACGCGAGGCTCCGTCATGCAGTAAGCGGAGCGAATTTTTCCGTTAAGCAAAGGCTCAAGCCACTGCTCTTTTTGAGC
>DKNM01000042.1:3518-4568 GCA_002470695.1 Candidatus Neomicrothrix sp. UBA7388 | reverse complement strand
TCGACTTCACCAATTGCTTGAAAAAAGTGTCAACCGGGGTGACCTCAGAAGAGCAAATATATTTACTGCGAGTCAATCGCAATCTCTGATCGAAATGGATGGCTTGGCCGAAAACATCGATATCTCCCTAGAAGAACCCATTTTGCCGCGATCTATAACAGTTCGGGCTAGAGAAGATGATCTTGAGGCAGACGAACGCGGATGGACTACCAAGGACAATCTAAGGCCGCGTAATGCGTCTCTACTGATTGAGAGGCTCCGGGATTAGTTAATCCACTGGTACACCGAGAAGATCACCGACAGCTGCACGTACTTGTCGGTCCTTATCGGAGAGAGCCGAAGTTAAAGCTTCATGCGCGATAGCTTCGTCAAACTGAAACAGTCCGAGAACGGCGCGGCGCCTTATCTGAGGTCGATCGGTCATAGCACTAAGCAGGCACTGAAGGATTGCGTCACGGTCTCCATGATCCAAAGTCGTCAGCGCCCCTAAGGCCGCAATAGCGCTTTCTCGACAGAGAGGATCTTCGTGTCCGGCCGCCATTTCAATAAGTAGTTCAATCGAATCCACCGCCATCTGCTCACCGATAGCGAAAGCGGCGGCTTCCGATACTGAAGATATGGGGTCGGCTAACAACGGCCGGAGGTCAATCTCCGGTACTTTGGCCGATGCTTCGGCCGCTCGTCGGCGAACTGAGGGATCGGGGTCCTCCAAAGCTGTCACCAGATCTGAGGGTTCAAGACAGCCCAGACGTTCCAAGGCTCCTATAGCTAAACGCCGCGTTGAGGCATCTGAGCTGCCGAAAGAGTTACGCGCCTGCTGTTCATCGCCTTGATACCCCGACAGAGCTGTGCGAATTCTTTGTGACCGGTCACCAGATCCAGTCAACTTATCGCTGCCTGTAAAATTACCGCTGCCAAAACAGCCAGTATCCCGACAAGTAATGTGATAGCGAGACCGCCCAAGACCGAAAAGGCGCCTAGACCGATAAGAGCGACCAGCTTTCTCCATAGGGAAGACCCTGTGTGTATCTGTTTGGGGAGAATTCGACG
>DKNM01000042.1:0-3128 GCA_002470695.1 Candidatus Neomicrothrix sp. UBA7388 | reverse complement strand
CCTTTGGGGCTTTCCTGCCGTCTCTTCAATAACGAGCTCGTCAATCGAGACTGTTGAATCAGGGTCAAATTGCTTTTCATCCATAAATTTTCACCGGAGTCGCGTGTAAAGAGACACAGTTCCCATGGCACGCTGTTAGTTGATGTCTGAGCGTACAGAAAACGAGGTTAGTGTTCCTTCATCCTTACCCAGAGGCCAACGGCGAAAAGCTCCGCTTTGGGCCGTTGTTTGCGTAGCTACGTTTTCCTTCTTGCTGCTCTCCGCTTTGGCGTTGGATCGGATCACTATCACTTCAAAGGTGCTGACCAGTCCTGGCCAAACCCGTAGCCTTGCGCCGATGCTCACAGTCGATGATGTGCAGACATATGGTGCTGAAGGTCGAATCGGTATGGTGACCGTAAAATCAAATCTTGAACCGTCATTGCTCGAACTGATCGGCGGTTGGTTGGATGACTCCATTCGAATTTCCGATAGACACGAAATTCTTGGAGACAGGACAGTCGAGCAAAATCGCACTTTGGGTCGCGAACAAATGGCAAAGAGTCTCGACGTTGCAACGCGAGTAGCCCTTGATCGTCTCGGATACGACGTGATCGATAACGCAGGCGCATTGGTGCTTCAAATCATGCCGGGAACGCCTGCTGCCCAAGTGTTGCAACTTGGAGATGTAATTGTGGAGGCAGAAGACTTACAAATTGAAAGCGCTAGCGACTTAGGAGAAGTAGTCCGAAGTAAAAATATAGGTGACCTATTTACGTTTTCAGTTCTTGAAGTTGATGGCAACCGCCGACTTGAGTCAGTGCGTTTATCCGAGAGAAACGGGAACGCTTTTTTGGGAGTTTCGATAGGCACATACGCCGAGATGCTTGAGTTACCTTTCAACGTTGACTTCGAGGTGAACCGAGTTGGCGGCCCCTCAGCCGGGTTAAGTTTGACGCTAGCGCTGCTTGAACGGATGTTGCCAGGACAACTACTGGGTGGCTTAAAAGTCGTTGCGACGGGCACAGTTGACCCAGTTGGAAATATCGGTCCTGTGGGGGGAGTCGAGCAAAAAAGCCATGCAGTTATGCGAGGTGGCGCAGATCTATTTCTTGTCCCTGAAAGCCAAGTTGATCAAGCCGAAGAAGTCCTTGGAGAGATGATCAGAGTAATCGGGGTCCCAACCATCGACGATGCCCTGCGTGAACTGAAAATTCTAGGAGGCGATATCTCAGGAATAGAGTTAGGGACGAGGTAAGCAGAGGGTTTTACCGTTGACCATCCGCGCACAAATCTGTTCGCTCGGTACCCTCAAAGGACATGGTTCAGCACGCCTCGGGGGCGTCCGAAATTGATCCTGAGGACATCGCGAACGCTGACTTTACGCACGTGTTTCGCGGCTACGCAGTCGATGAAGTTCAAGCATTTCTGAGAAGCGTGAGTCTCGAAATGCAACGCCTAAGAGAAGAACTTGCTGTCGCACAGTCTCTTCAGGAACTCACAGCAATAACAAATGCGCAAAGTAGCCAAGCTCCCAGCAATGAAGAAAAGCTTGAATCTATAGGGCCAGGCACAGTCATTGATCTTCAGTCTCATCGATTGACGCTCGAGAGAGAAGAGATGATTGAAGACGACGAATGGGATCAAATCGACGAGCCTGGATCTCATGCTCTGAGCGCGAGTGAGTCGCAACCACAGCAAGGTGAAGCCGGTCCTACACCAGTCCTTCCTTTCCCCAGCGCTGCACGACCCCAACGACGAGCGCTTATTGAAGAACTCTTCGCGCGTTTAGGTGATCCGGAAATGGATGATATTGAGTGGGCGAGAGAAGTTCTTATCCGAACTGGCGAAATACCTGTAATTACCCAATCTCCATACGCCTCACTTCACGATGGCGCGGCAACCATCGCTGATCACCATGAGCGGCTTAGAGCGACGGTCACTGAGCTATCGCGGCCGGCGGTAGCGATAATGAAAAGGAATTTGGCTCTGCGGCTAGAAAGCATTCTGCCAGAACTAAAGAAGCCAACCAGCCAACTGCCGAGTATGAATCAGCTAGTGCCGAAAGCAATGGATAGTGAACTTGTTGAAGGAATGACTCCCTATATCGCTGCTGCTGCAAAATTTGGTGCCGGCGGTATCAAAGCGAATGTAGAAGGAATTCTCGTTCACACAGCCCGGCTTGCCGGCGATTGGCTTCGCACGCGACTTCAAGCGCACCTCGACGACGATGTTGCCTTCGAAATTCGCTTGCGCGCCGTCTACCGCGAATGGAAGAAATCTGCTGTGGATCTGATTGCAACTGACGCATTAGCCAATGCTTTTGCGCTGGGTCTATACGCAGCGATCCCAGGAGACCATCTAGTGAGGTGGCAGACGCCCATTGAGGGATGCTGCGGGAGTAGCTGTCACAACAATTCGGCAGCAGATGAGCGTTCCAAAGGTCAAGAGTTTCCATCGGGACACCTTCTTCCCCCTCTTGGGCCAGGATGTCGTAGTCTCGTCGTGCCCGCGGGCCAGTAACCTGCAAGTTATATGCAACCTCCTGAAGAAATGAAGCCTCGCAGGCGGCGTACCAACCGAGCTCGAGTACTCCTTGGGTTTGGTGGACTGGCCGTCTTCCTGTTCTTTACCTCAATCAGAGGGCTAGCCGGTTTCTGGACCGACTATCTATGGTTTGACAGCCTCTCGCTCTCATCAGTGTGGGCATCGGTCCTCTGGGCGAAAATTGGGCTTGGGTTACTTTTCACAGCCATATTCTTCGTCGCGATCTGGATCAGTCTTTTCATCGCTGACCGACTGGCACCAAAAGTGCGACCGCCGGGACCCGAAGATGAATTATCTCGGCGCTGGCAACAATTTACAGCCTCCCGGAGCATCTTAGTTAGAAGCGTTATTTCGCTATTGTTTGCTCTTCTTGTCGGAGCCGGCGTTTCGTCCCAGTGGCAAAGTTGGTTGTTCTTCACTAACCGGGTCGATTTTGGAATTGTTGATCAGCAATTTGGTATCGACGTCGGGTTCTACGTCTTCCAGTTGCCTTTCCTCACCTTTGTTGTGAACTGGGCGTTTGCTGCGATTCTCGTGATTTTGGTAGTAACGACAATCGAGCATTACCTCAATGGCGGCATCCGACTTCAAGGTCAAGCTGG
>DKNM01000069.1:7867-7995 GCA_002470695.1 Candidatus Neomicrothrix sp. UBA7388 | reverse complement strand
GGTTGGTCGTAGCCGATTCGGCATACAACAAGATCGACGTCGTAGCCTTGAAGTTCTTCTGCGATTTCCTGTGCGGTCCCTACCGTCGCCGAATTCTCAACTTCATTCATTGAGGTTTCAATTTCGCT
>DKNM01000069.1:5860-7502 GCA_002470695.1 Candidatus Neomicrothrix sp. UBA7388 | reverse complement strand
CCGGTGTTATCGGCACCCCATCCAAGTCCTGCGTAGACCAAGTAGCTTGATCTAACCCACTGGAGCGCCGTTTTTCGTTCTGCTTCCGAGTCAACGACCCAAAGATTCCTCAAGAGGCCTACCGGTGGCGGTCCCTCTTCGTTTCTCTCAGCTTTTTCCCATGCTTTTCGGTGAGCGTCGATAAGCGAATTGACTACTTCTTTGGAGAAGGCGCCTGAGATAAATAGGCCCAGGCCGCGGCGGCCAGCTCTTTCCGCTGCTTTTTGGCTACTGATACCTAACCAGGTCTGTGTGTCTGTCGCTGGTTCTAAAGCATCAAGGCCTGCATTCATAAGTTGTAGTCGTTGCCCCATGTCGAGATCTTTGATTTGAAATTCCACGGGTCGATAGCCCATGCCTACACCGAGATGAAAGCGTTGATCGAAGCTGTCGTTGAGGAGATTTGCGGCGTTTGCGACTCGGTGGGGTTCATGCAACGGAAGCAGAAGCACGCCTGTCCCGATCTTTAGGTTGTCTGTCGCAGCTAGGGCTGCAGCTGCGGCGGGCATCAGCGCCGGACAATACCCGTCGTAATAGCTGTGATGCTCGGATAGCCACAGGCTATGAAGGCCGCTTTTTTCTGCCAGGCGAGCGTCCTCGACTAACTCGCTGTATGCCCGCTCAAATGAGCGAGGGCTGGTCGCTGTTGATTGGAGGCACCAAAGCCCTATTCCCATGTCCATGCAACAGTGTGGCTCGTATTGGTCGTGGTGTGCAGGTTTGAGGATGTTTGATTAGCGCTAGCAGTTATCGAACTCGTCACGTGCTTTTTGTTTTGCGGACTCGCTGCCTGCGGTGGCGATGTCGTTGGCTTTGAACAACAAACAGGACTTTGATGTACCTTCAAGAATTTTTTGTTCAATTTCTTGGGCTAGCGGTGTACAAAGATCCTGCTTCTCGTATCCGGCTTCCCGCCGGCAGGCTCGCAAAAAGTTTGTTTTCTGAGAGTCATCCCATTCTGGACTTCCCCCGCATGAAGGAAGCACAAGAATGAGGATCATTAGCAATGGGGCGAACCGTAACCGCATCTTTTAAGTGTCCCATTTATGAGGCTGAGGTCCAACACCGAGAGCTTATCTTTACTGCTCCCAGCTTATTGAAAGTGCATTTCTAGGAATTGCAAATCTGCTGTTAATGCCTTCTGGAACAGGGGTGAGTCTTCATGAAGAAGCCCGAAGTGGCCGCCTTCGATGTCTATCCACTCTTTACTTCCCGGGATGGTCTCGAAGCATTCTTTGGCAACGGCTGGGGAGGCCCCTGCTACTTCATCGTCAGGTGCCACGATGTATAGCGTTGGCATTGAAAGGCGAGGAGCTACGACCGGTACGGAAAGCTCTGGGGCTTTACGGATAACGATTGTTACGTCGTTTGACCAGAGCGATCCATCTCTCATTCCGAATGCTTTTGCGTAATTGAGAGCTCCTTCGAAGTTGAGAATGACTGGTGCTTCTGAGGTTGGCAGGTCCGCGAACCGCACTGGAATAGCCTTAAGAGCTTCTTCGGTCAGATCTCCGTTCTTTGCGAAAGCGTCGAGCTCGAGAAAGTCGCTGTTGTCGCTTTGAGGTACGACGTACTTCTCGCCGCACCCTGGTGTGTGAGCGAT
>DKNM01000069.1:4489-5456 GCA_002470695.1 Candidatus Neomicrothrix sp. UBA7388 | reverse complement strand
CCCCAAACAATGACTTCTTGGGTATCTATATCGTTGTGAGTGAGGGCATGCGAAATGGCGTCGATGTATCCGCGAACCTGTGACCATTGATCGAATGAGTAGCGCGGTTCTCCTTCGCTGGTTCCAAAGTTGCGGTGGTCGTATGCCAAAGCGTGGTATCCCGCTGCAGCAAAACCCGCTGCAAAAGCGTTGACCGACATGTGTGCTGTTGCGGAAAAGCCATGAGCTAAAACGACCAAAGGAGCCTGAGCGTTGTCCGATGTATGTAGCCGCCCTCGCAGCGTTGCGCCTTCGGATATAAATTCAATATTTTCGTATTGCACCGACACCGCGGCACCTCTTTTCAATTGCTTTCGGATAACTCCTACAGAGCTGCGCTGACGTAACTCAAATGCATTTGCGTGACTGGTGAGTCAAAGCCTTCGAATGCCGCCGCCCGTTCGGGAGATTCGTTGTATGTCGCTACCGCGGATTCGAAATCGTCTAAGTTCCCCGGGTAGCTGACGATCCACACAAATTCACTGTTTTCTTGATCTGCGTAGGCGGCTTCGATGGTGAATCCGTACTGATCGCGCACTTGAGCAATGGTTGGGAACCATTCAACTAATCTCGCAAGTCCACCTCGCTCAACTTCGTAACGCCGTAATTGCACAGTCATGTCGCTCCTATCGCTGAGGGAAATCATTTCACAGAAACTTTGCGAAAGATTTATGAAATGCCGCAGGCTAGTTTCAAGTCATGTCCGATGGTTATTCATCCAACGATTTAGGTCTTCGACCTGCACGAGAGTTATTAAGCATGCTCTCCTCCCGTGAGGTTTCAAGCGTCGAGCTTTTGGAGCATTTCGTCGAGCGAAACTCGCGGCTACACGATCAACTCAACGCCATTGTAACTCTCGACCTAAACAGGGCATTTGAGACGGCGAAGTCGGTCGATGACCGCCGCGCAGGAAACCTCGGTACGGGTC
>DKNM01000069.1:1297-4106 GCA_002470695.1 Candidatus Neomicrothrix sp. UBA7388 | reverse complement strand
CGTTCAACAGGTGGCGCAGTGGAGCTGCGAGATCATGTTCCTTCTAGGGATGCTGAGGTTGTGAGCGCTCTCAGAAGTCAAGGTGCCATCATTTTTGGTAAAACAAATCTTCCACGTTGGTCGGGCGATATTCAGGCCTCAAACGAAATTTTTGGAACGACAAACAATCCGTGGAATCTTTCTTGGGGGCCGGGTGGGTCGTCGGGTGGAGCTTCTGCGGCCATTTCAGCGGGACTTACGCCGCTTGAAGTTGGGACTGATATCGGAGGGTCAGTTCGACTTCCAGCAAACTTTGCTGGCGTCTGTGGTCACAAGCCAAGCTTCGGGGTTGTTCCTCAACGGGGATACATAGACCATGTTTCATACGGTTCGACCGATGCTGATATCAACGTTTTTGGTCCACTTGCACGTACAGTCGGCGACTTAGAACTACTTTTTGGTGTTCTTAATGGATCCGCTGATGACTCGAAGAGTGGATGGCAAGTTCGCCTGCCAAATTCTCGAGCGTCGTCAGAGAATTTGCGGGTTGCAGCTTGGTTAGATGACCCAAGTTGTCCAGTGAGTTCGAGTGTTTTGTCGGTCTTAGATGAGACTGTTCAGGCAATAGAAGCTGATGGAGTTGCTGTTAATCGCTCTGCGCGCCCAGAGGTTGTTTTCGATGATGTGCGCACTGTTGGTATGCCACTGATTTCTGCTGCGACGTCTCCGGGTCGAACGTCTGAAGAGTTCGCTGCACTTGTGGAGACCGCAGCTGATCCGGCAAGTGACTCGACTCTGCGAATGCGCGCTGCTTCTTCGACGATGTCTCATCGAGATTGGCTTTTGATGACGGAGCAACGCGATATCAATCGTCGCCTTTGGTCTGATTTTTTTTGTGATTTCGATGTGTTACTCGCTCCTGTTGCTTTCTCGCCAGCGTTTGAGCATCAGAGCGAAGGTAATCTCTATACGCGAACACTCGAGGTCGATGGGGCTGTTCGTCCTTATTCGGACCTCATTGTTTGGACATCTCAATTTGGATATGTCTATTTGCCGTCCACAGTGGTGCCGGTTGGATTCACCAAAGATGGAAGCCCCGTGGGTATTCAGGTAGTGGGCCCATACCTGGGCGACCGCACTACATTAGAATTCGCGCGACATATAGAGCGTTTACGCGGCGGTTATCAGGTTCCTCCAATAGCGAAGCTCTAATTTTCTGCACTACGTGATCCCTTGGGAGCGTCACCGACTACGTGTACGTTGGCGAGCCCCACGACTCGGAGAAAACGACTTCGTCGAGGCCCATTCGGTCCAGTTTCGTCGGGAAAGCGGTCGTGCGATGCCCTACGGCGATATGAGCGACTGTTGCGGCATCGTCGGGCATGTCGAGAAGTTCTTTAACCTGCGGTTCGAATAGACACAGCAATGTCGTGAGCGCAGCACCAAGTTCCGCTTCACGGCAGCCCAGAATGAAATTTTGTACAGCGGGATATATCGAGGCTCCTCCGACGACCGAGAGTCGGTCGAGTTCTGTGTCGGTTGGATGGGTATCTTCGAGGTGCGCGCATGCAACTACCATTACTGGCACGTGTTCGATGTGGTCAGCGAAATGGTCGGCGTTCTTCAGGAGACGAGCTGCCTTGTCCGAGCCGATATTGATGTCTCCGGTCTGGGCTTCAGCGAGGTAAGCCTTCCACGGGACTCGGTACCATTCGGCAAGCTGGTTCCGTTTCTCTTGGTCTTTGACCACAATAAATCGGACTGGCTGCCGGTTACCACCTTGGGGTGCAAATCGTGCGTAATTGAAGGCAGTTTTAAGTTGTTCGTCAGTTACCGGTTCGTCGCTGAAGTACCGAGTCGTGACTGCGCTATAGATAGCATCGCCGAGTTCCATAATTCCCCCCAACAACTCTTTGGTAGAGCTGCGCTTTGTTTGTAAGTTCGCATCAACTTAGACCGCTCGCGCCAATTAGCCGCATTATTCTGATATTAAATCCGAACTGCGTCTTGAGCACATGGCCGGATTACAACAACCATTGTTTATAAACGCGGGCTACGACATTCGCGATGTTATGAAAGTCGCAGCGTGAGCCAACGCCTTATCGGCCTCAGGTATGTGGTGGTAGTGCCAGGCGTGCCACATACTTTCCCAAATCATCAGCTCGGCTACACCGCCGGATGTTCCGATTCTTTCAATCAATTTTTGCGCCGATGACAACGATCGTTCGTTTGCAGCGATTTGGATCAGCACAGGGGGCAGCCCATCGATTTTTCCGTTGACAGGTGATGCTTCTCTATCCTCTGCGGGTGTTCCCGATAGATGTGCTTTCGACATGGCATCTAACATTTCAGCCTGTGAACCGACTCCGGTGGGCAAGGAGTGGTCCAAATGAGGGCTCAATAGAACTACTGCCTTCATGTTCAACTCCTTTGAGAGACGACACCGTATTGCCGCAGCAAGAGCCAGCGAGGCACCCGCCGAGTCGCCTGCGATAGCGAATTCGCGACCCGCCTTGCTTATCTGTTTGACTACGTTGTGTAGGTCGTTGAGTCCGTGCGGGTGCGGATGTGTAGGCGCCATGCGGTAATTCACGGAAACCACACGAAGGTTGTGTGCTAGTCGGGCCGTGATCGGTATAGCGACTTCTGCGCTACCTAATAGGTATCCCCCTCCGTGGGCGTAGACGACGAGCGGCGCATCATCAGGGCCTGCTATTAAGCAGGGGACGTCTGCGATCTCAGCCTCTATGTGGGGACAATTGGGATCGTCTTCTTCTCCCCACATGCTGTTAACTTCTTTTCGCCATCGAAGAACCTCGGCTGGGTCACT
>DKNM01000069.1:0-909 GCA_002470695.1 Candidatus Neomicrothrix sp. UBA7388 | reverse complement strand
GGCTTCAGCCGAAAGCTTGCTTCCATCGTCGTTGGTGTTCTTGGGGAATTGCTTTTCAGTCACAGTTTCTCACCCACTGTGTCGAGTTCATGGGTGAAACCGTAACAATCCTCGCCACCGTCTCCGCTGGTCGCGCGAAACTAGACCTATGACGACCGCCCTAATTACCGGCACTTCCAGCGGCATCGGCCGCTCAACCGCCCTTCGCCTCGCACGAGGTGGGCTAAAGGTATGGGCGTCTATGAGAAACCCGTCAGCTGGTAAGGACATGCTCACTATCGCCTCGGAAGAAGGTCTCGACCTCGAAGTAATTCAGTTAGATGTCGAGGATGACCAGTCCGTGGAGAGCGCTATCGACTCGATAGGCGCCGTGGACGTTCTTGTCAATAACGCAGGTTTGAGTCCGGTGGGATCCGTAGAAGAATTCGCTTTAGCAGAATGGAAACAGCTTTTCGAAACCAACGTATTTGGTCTCATACGCTGCACTCAAGCTGTGCTTCCTGGGATGCGCGCTCAAGGGTCAGGCAGAATAATTAATATTTCGTCTGTGGCAGGCAGGGTCGCGATACCTATGTTTGGGCCATATTCGTCTTCTAAGTGGGCGGTTGAGGCATTAACTGAAACTCTTGCATCAGAGGGCAAGATTTTTGATATCCATGCAACCCTGGTTGAGCCTGGGGCGGTCGCTACTCCGATTCGAGGAAAAACTGGTCAGCCAGACAGAAACAGCCCGTATCGTCCGGTAGCTAAAAACTGGGGATTCAGCGTTGGGTATGACCACGCATTTCCGTCAGAACCTGAAGAAGTTGCCGACTGTATTGCAGAGTTGATCGAGAACCCCTCTCCCCCGCTTCGAGTTACCGTCGGCCGAGGAGTGAAACAAATGATTGAACTGAGAGCTGATCATGA
>DKNM01000019.1:121767-126075 GCA_002470695.1 Candidatus Neomicrothrix sp. UBA7388 | reverse complement strand
CCCTGATTTATGAACCCCAGCGCTTCATTACGCTTTCCCGTTGGGACGACGAAGTCAGGGCGAGATTCGTACCACTTCCTAAGAGGTTCCTCGTATCTACTTAGCTTGAAGAAATAATTTTCCTCTTCGACATGTTCCACCGGGCGGCCATGTATGGGACAGCAGCCATCGATTAGATCGCCCTCATTAAAATAAGCTTCGCAGCTCACGCAGTAGAGACCCTCATAAGTTTGAAGATCGACATCTCCATTGTCGTAACAGGCCTGAAGTAGTTTCTCTACTGCCTTGTAATGTCGAGGCTCACTTGTTCGAATGAAATCGTCATTAGAAATCTGTAGCTCAGTCCAGGCTTCTTGAAATCTGACCACAGTTCGGTCGGCCCACTCTATGGGAGAGCAATCGTGTTCTTCTGCAGCACGTTGAACCTTCAAACCATGTTCGTCTGTCCCAGTTAAAAAATGCACATCTCGTCCCATAAGACGATTCCATCTTGCGACAGCATCTGCAGTGATCGTCGTATACGCGTGCCCAATGTGGGGCGCGTCGTTTACGTAGTAGATAGGTGTGGTGACGTAGAAGGGGTTGGTCACGGTTGCAATGGTACCGACAGGTCTCTCGCCAGCGTTCAGTGTTTACAAGTTCTGCCGTAATTCTCAGTCGTCATGTGCGAGCTTGTAAACCCTATTCGGCTGGACCCCCAACGACTTCGACACTTCCGCAACCGCCGTTTTTTTTGTTTCTCCTCTTGCTACTACCAGTTCCACCGCCCTGGTGATTTCATCGTCTGTGACAAAGGTTTGCGATTTTGGGGCAACTACGATCACGATTTCGCCTTTAACTAGGTCGGTAAATTTTTCGCAGACCTCATCAAGTCGACCGCGAACCGTTTCTTCGAACATCTTGGTGAGTTCGCGCATGACCGCTACGCGCCGTTCACCTCCGCAGACTTCGGCCAAATCGACGAGAGTCGCCCGAAGCCGTTTCGGTGATTCAAAAATCACTGTGGTCCGCCGTTCCGCTGCAATTTCAGATATTCGATGGGATCGTTCACGACCTTTACGAGGAAGGAAACCTTCCATAACCCATCGATCAACGGGAAATCCAGCGAGAGCTATAGCAGTGGTCACTGCGCTTGGGCCGGGAACTGCAGAGATACGATGTGCCTGCTGGAGGAGATAGTCAACGATACGTTGACCCGGATCTGAGATTGCAGGCATACCGGCGTCAGTAACCAATGCGACCGTCAAACCTTCTGCCAACAATCGATCAATTTCTTCTGCCGCAGCTAATTCTGTGTGTTCGTTAGCAAGAAGAAGTCGGTTTGCTCGAAGTCCTAAAAGCTCTAATAACTTTCCCGTTTTCCGTGTGTCTTCACACGCAACAACGTCCGCAGTTGAAAGAGTTAATCGTGCCCTGGCGGAGATATCACCTAGGTTGCCGATTGGGGTCGCTACTAGGTAGAGAGTTCCTGGATCTAATAATCTTTCTGTGTCATTCATGAGAAGCGACCTCGGAGCAGTCTCTCACTTCGTTCTAGATTTCTTAGCTGAACCTCGAAGACAATGGAGCATACTCAACGACGAAAACGGCTCACACGTTAAATCTGAACTCCACGACGTCGCCGTCACACATTTCGTAGTCTTTTCCCTCTAGCCGCAATTTTCCCGCTTCTCGAGCTGCTCCCCATGAACCTAGAGTAAGCAGATCTTGATGCCCAATGACTTCAGCTCGGATAAATCCTCGCTCAAAATCGGTATGTATTCTCCCTGCACATTGAGGCGCTTTCCAGCCGTATTTGAAGGTCCAGGCCCGCGACTCCTTTTCGCCAGTAGTCAAAAAGGTTCTTAGACCCAGCATTCCGTGAGCAGCCCTTACAAACAAAGGTAAAGCGCCTTCTCCTAAGCCAAGACCGTGAAGGAGTTCAGCTCTCTCATCAGCGGGAAGTAATGCGGCTTCCGCCTCAAGTTGCACAGAGAGAGGTAGAACCTCAGTACCGGGCAGCGATTCGCCCAGCTCTGACGCCAGTTGCGCTGCTTCTGTTAGCTGCTCTTCACCAATATTTAGCACTGCCATAACTGGCTTATTTGTCAAAAGGAAGTGTTCTTTTAGCGCCGCCCGCCGCGATTCCGAAAGGTCGGACCGGAACAGGGGCGTCCCTTCGGACAGCAGGGCAAGTGCCGCTTCCAACGCATCTACTTCCGCTACTAGGTCGGGGTTTCGGGGGTCCGCCTTCAGCGCTTTACGCCGCCTATCGATCCGAGACTCAACCGACTCCAGGTCCGCCAATGTCAATTCTATCTCTACTATCCGCAGATGTTCCAGGGGGTCGCTAGGGCCGGGCACGTCGGCATCGGCGAAAGTCCGAAGCACGAGCACCAGAGCATCAACCTCCCGGATACCAGCAAGGAATTTATTTCCTAACCCTTCACCCTGGCTAGCCCCCTCAACAAGTCCGCCTATGTCTACAAATTCGGTTGTCGAATGAACGACTTTCTTACTACCGCTCATTTCCGCAAGAGCATCTAGCCGTTCGTCCGGCACTTTGACTACGCCCACATTTGGGTCCGTGGTCGCGAAGGCGTAAGGCGCAGCGAGCGCGCCCCCGCCCGCTAACGCGTTAAATAGCGACGACTTCCCAGCATTAGGTAGCCCTACAAATCCAAATCTTTCCATTGGGAGGCGAGGATACAGCTGCTCGAACAGATCTCACCACTAAGGATGAAGCTAGTTCTCGGCTGTGAAAGAATCGAAGTGTTGCAAATTAGGGAGAGTGCGATGGGACCATTAAGTGGGGTAAAAGTTGTTGAGCTAGCAGGCATTGGGCCGGGCCCATTTTGTGCAATGCTTTTGGCAGATCTTGGAGCTGACGTCGTACGTGTTGATCGTATGACTCAAGTTGACTTGGGTATTGATCGAGGCCGTAAATACAACGTCTTGAACCGAAGCCGGAGGTCAATCTCAGTTGATTTGAAGAACCCTGACGGAGTTGAAACGATTCTGAAATTAGTCGAAGAGGCTGACGCGCTGATTGAAGGTTTTCGCCCTGGCGTTACCGAGCGCTTGGGCTTGGGACCTGAAGAATGTCTAGCTCGAAATCCCAGTTTGGTTTATGGCCGAATGACCGGTTGGGGTCAAGATGGGCCAATGGCACATGCTGCCGGACATGACATCAACTACATAGCCTTGACGGGCGCCCTTCATGCGATCGGCCCTTCCGACAAACCCTCACCCCCGCTGAATCTGATCGGCGACTTCGGAGGAGGAGGCGTCTATCTCGCATTCGGGTTATGCGCAGCTCTGCTGGAATCGAAAACATCAGGGAGGGGTCAAGTCGTCGATGCCGCGATGACCGAGGGGGCTGCCTCGCTAATGAGTTCCATCTACGGAATGCACGCTTCAGGGCACTGGTCCGATCAACGCGAAGACAATGTTCTCGATGGGGGCTCGTACTACTACGGTGTCTACGAGACCGCAGACAACAAGTTTGTTTCTATTGGGTCAATAGAAGGAAAATTTCACGACGAATTACTCCAATTAACGGGTTTGGATGAAGCTCCAACAAATTCCCGCAATGACCAGCAGTCTTGGGCGGAAAAGAAAGCTCGTCTCAGTGAGATAATCAAATCAAAGACCCGTGACGAGTGGGATCAAATAATGCTCGGAAGTGACGTCTGTTACGCACCAGTGCTCGATCTATCAGAAGCTCCATCTCACCCTCATAACGTTGCCCGGGGGTCGTTCGTTGAGATCGATGGAGTAACCCAACCTGGGCCCGCACCAAGGTTCAGTCGAACTCCCGGTGAGGTTCAAATGCCACCTCCAGATCCCGGGCAACACACATCTGAAATACTCTTGGAGTGGGGTTTCCATAATGAGGACATTGAAAAGTTGAGGGACATCGGAGCTGTCTCATAACTCCTTCGGTTGTGCACATTTATTCGTACTAGGGGAAATCCCGACAAGCCGGTAGCATCATTGAGATGTCTAAGCGCACCAAGAAGAGAAAGCTTCGTGCCCGTCGCAGCAAGGCCAATCACGGGAAACGGCCCAACTGCGGGAGAGGCTAGTCGCACCTATCGAAGCCCTAAACGGCTTCTTCCTTCTATTGCATCTATAACAGCTGATGCAATGAGACGAGCACCATCGAATTGATAGTAAATTCAATCGTCGGTTCTTATCGTGATTTCATTTCCGCTGTCGTCTTATGTGGTCTTGTCCCAAAAGCCGCACGCTAGCGTGCGGGATGAGGCAGGATGGCGGTGTGACCGGCGCTTCCTATGAACAAGTAGTGTCGCTTGAGCATTGGCT
>DKNM01000019.1:104169-121380 GCA_002470695.1 Candidatus Neomicrothrix sp. UBA7388 | reverse complement strand
GTATTGCGAAATTATTTGCCTCCCAGATTTCCTTCGGTACCGCCGGGCTTAGAGCAGAGCGAGGGATAGGTCCAACTCGGATGAACCGGGTTACGGTTCGCGTGGCGGCTAGAGCCATAGGCTTCTACCTTCTGCGTGAGGGTCTAGAAGAGCGGGGGGTCGTAATCGGGTATGATGCTCGCCCAGACTCCAACTTGTACGCGACAGATACTGCTCGACTCTTAACCGCTCTGGGCATTCCTTGTTGGCTCATTGACGAACCTTGTCCTACTCCCGTCGTCGTCTGGAACCAGCGCCATCAGGCTGCGGGGGCAGCCATCGTGGTTACTGCGAGTCATAATCCTGCTAGTGATGGCGGTTACAAAGTGTATGGAAGCGACGGAACTCAAATTCGTCCAGTTGCCGCCAAGGCAATTGAGTCGTTCATGGATTTTTCCTCCTTGCCTCTGGAGGCTGAACTTTCTTCGGAATCGGAAATTAGTTATTTAAACGCATCCCAAGCCGTGGCAGGTTATGTCAAATCCGTAATAACTCCCGGTGAAGATAATTGCAAGGCTGATGGAATCAATTGGGTCTACACACCGCTTTGTGGAGTTGGAGGCGACGCATTGGAGAGTGCTTGTGTTCGAGCGGGATTACAGCCACCAATAAGAGTTGAAAAACAATTTGATCCCGACGGATCATTTCCCGGACTGCCATTCCCAAACCCTGAGGAGCCCGGGACACTACACCTGGCAAAACTCAAAGCGGAAGACGAGGGTGTAGGACTTATTTTAGCGAACGACCCTGATGCAGATCGTTTGGCCGTTGTTATTCGCTCCGACGAAGAGTGGCGCCAACTCACTGGCGATGAATTGGGTCTACTCCTGTGTGATTACCAGATAAGAGTGACTTCAGGTGACACGCGGCTAAGCGCAAGTTCTGTCGTTTCTTCCGAAGCCGTTATTGCTTTGTGTAAAGCCCATGACATTGAACATGTACGAACCCTTACCGGCTTTAAGTGGATTATGGAGCCCGCTATCACGCACCCCACAAAGCAATGGATCTTCGGATATGAGGAAGCGCTCGGGTACTCCGTCACTAGCGAAGTGCTCGACAAGGATGGGATTAGTTCAGCAATTGCCTTTCTGAGGCTCGTTTCTGACCTTAAAGCACTTGGCAAAGGCCCCTTAGAGCGCCTGGACGAACTGGCCCAACAAATCGGTTTATTTGTAACGGACCAAGTGAGTGGCCAATTCGATCCCGAATTAGTCGACGCTACGCTCAACTCCTTGAGGAACAAGCCACCTCTTCATCTCAACGGGCATGAGGTGACAGAAGTAATCGATTGGTTGGATGCGCCTGCGCCTAGTTCTACTAATCTGCTTCAGTTTCGCGCTGAGGGTGGCCTTAGGGTCGCAATTCGGCCGAGTGGCACGGAACCAAAGGTCAAGATCTACATGGAGCAAGTAACCCTAGAAGCTCCAACAAATATTCGAGAAGCAAGATCAGCAAGTAAACAAGATCTAGCTTCGCTCGGAACTTTTGTTTTGTCGTGGTTTACCTAAAACGCCAATCAGGCAAGGTCGCCAGCGAGAGCCTTCAGTGAAACCTCGGGTCTTGGACCAATGTGGCCTATAACTTCTTCGGCGGCCAAGGAACCTAACTTTCCAGACCTTTCAAGGTCGTATCCTCTCGCCAAACCGTATAGGACCCCTGATGCGTAAAGGTCTCCAGCTCCGGTCTTGTCGATAACACGGGCTACTGGGTCGGCTGCGATATAAGTTCGATCACCGGGAGTAATTAATACGGAACCTTCTGCCCCCAACGTTATTGCGGCTAATTCAACCCGCTCACTTATCAAGTTCAGTGCCGGTTCGAGTTGCTCTACCTCAAATAATGATTGGATTTCGAAATCATTAGCAAATAAGACATCTACATAGTCATCAATAAGATCCATGAAGGAGGCGCGATGACGATCAACACAAAATTGGTCCGACAATGTCAGAGCAACTCTGCCACCTGGCTCCACTCCAGATGCGGCGTAACGCATGGCGGCTTTGGCCTCGGGGGGATCCCAAAGGTAGCCCTCCAAGAAAAGCAGCTTGGCTCGTTTCACAAGCTCCATATCGACATCCGAGGATTTAAGTCCGTTAGAGGAGCCGAGAAAGGTGTTTAGCGTTCTTTCTCCATCGGGGGTAACAAAAACAATGCACCGCCCGGTTGGATCCTCAGTCGGAGCGAAGGGGGTTGTATGCACTATGCCGAGGCGGCTCATGTCTTCGTGAAAAACTTCGCCCAGATCGTCCGCAGCGACTCGACCTATATAGGCACATGAGCCACCAAACGAATTGACACCAATAATTGTGTTTGCAGCCGATCCTCCGGAGACGGTAGTCCGCTCCTCCACTAATCCGTATAAGTGGTTTGAGCGCTTTTTGTCAATGAGATTCATAGCGCCTTTTATGGCTCCGATATCATCAATGAATTGGTCTTCCTGATGAGACAATACGTCAACAAGGGCGTTACCAAAACCAACCACGTCAATGTCAAGTTGAGGGCTTACAGGAGTCATAATTCGTTTCTGTGTCGACTTTCAGCACACTAGCGACTTCTCACTGTGAAGTCCGCTATTACGCCCGCTAGGGTTCGGCCTGTGACCCAGCAGAACCCCCACCGGCTACCCAGGCACATATTGCCTGTGCATTATGAGCTCGAACTTGAACCCGATCTTGACAACGCATCATTCGTAGGGGAGGTCAGCATAACCCTAGACATTGTCAGTGAGACTGACACGGTAGTGCTCAATGCAGCGGAGTTAGAGATTGACAACGTGTGGATTGAACAGAACGAAGCCGTTCAGGCAAGCTCGGTGGACTTCGATCAGGATCTCGAACGGGTGAACTTTGCTTTTCCGGTGGTCCTACAACCAGGCCGAGCCAATTTGCGATGTTCTTTCAAAGGAATTCTTAATGACAAACTCAGGGGGTTTTACCGATCCACCTGGAAAGACGAGTCTGGCCTGGAGCATGTTATTGCGACAACTCAATTCGAATCGACTAACGCTCGACGCGCTTTTCCCTGCTTTGACGAGCCCGACCTTAAGGCGTCATTCGGCGTAACACTTCGCGTCAAAGATTCGCTAATGGCGATTAGTTGCGGCGAGCTGGTGAGTTCGCTTCCCATCGAAGATGGAAAGCGAGAAGATCGCTTCGCAGACACGATGATTATGTCTACTTATCTAGTTGCCTTCATTGTTGGGGAACTCGAGGCTACGGACCCGGTGGATGTGGATGGAGTGCCACTCCGCATCGTCCATGTCCCAGGCAAAGCAAATCTCACTGACTTCGGCTTGCAAGCAGGAGAGTTTAGCCTTCGATGGCTTGTCAACTATTACGGGATTCCATATCCAGCGGGAAAGCTCGACTTAGTTGCGGTGCCCGATTTCGCGTTTGGAGCCATGGAAAATCTTGGTTGCGTCACTTTCAGAGAAACTCTTTTGCTCGCAGACCCAGAACGGACCACTCAAGCTGAACTGACGCGCATTGTTGATGTTATCGCTCATGAAATAGCGCACATGTGGTTTGGCAATTTAGTGACTATGGACTGGTGGAACGGCATATGGCTTAAGGAGGCTTTTGCGACCTTCATGCAAGTAGCTACTACGGACGCATTTCGACCCGAATGGCGTCGTTGGGATGGATTTTGCGTCGAAAGGGCTGCGGCCTTCGACACCGACTCCCTCGTTTCGACTCGCCCGATTGAGTTCGAGGTGATTTCGCCAGAGGACGCAGAGGCAATGTACGACATTCTCACCTACGAGAAAGGTGCGGCCGTCGTAAGAATGCTGGAGCAGTTCTTGGGCGTTGATCAATTTCGAGGTGGTGTAAAGCAATATCTGATGGATCACAGTTTCGCTAACACTACGACTACTGACCTTTGGGACTCTCTCGAGGTCGCAACAGGGGTCCCAGTTCGAGCTGCCATGGATACTTGGATATTTCAGGGTGGGTATCCATTGATAACCGTAGATCCCCACGACAACGGAATCAGAGTAAGTCAGTCCCGGTTCGGTTATTCACAGGTCGCCACAGCTTTATGGCACGTACCGTTAATTATTCGATGCCAAATTGGCTCCGAAGTCACCGAAACACGTCTTCTTCTTGAGGATTCCGATGTCGTCATTAATCTAGGGGCTTCTCCAGACTGGGTAGTGGTCAACGCGGGCGGTCATGGCTTTTATCGAGTCACCTATAACGACGAACTCCTTGCGGCCCTATCAAGTCGAGCACTCGATGTTCTCTCGCCCGCAGAACGTTACGGACTGGTTGACGACACTTGGTCCTCAGTCCTCGCTGGCAGTACACAAGCAGCCACTTTTATTGCACTTGTTACAGGCCTGGTAGCGGAAACCGATTTGGGAGTCTGGCAAAGAATAATCTCGGCACTCGAGCAGCTTCACTTCATTGCCGACGAACTGGGGCAGCAGCATCTGCAGGTGTTAATCAGAGACCTATCAACTACAGCCTTAGGGGTTCTTGGGCTTGAGCCTATCGATGGCGAACCGGACTTGGACCGAGAGCTAAGAGCTCTACTATTTGCCGCAGCTGGCACTACAGGCGAAGACCAATCCATCAGGGATTTAGCGGCAGCGATATTCGCCGACGACAAAGAAGGAAGGCCGACAGAACCTAACCTTGCGGCCGCGTCAATTCGAGTTGTAGCGTCCGCTGGAGACTACGAGACACACGCTGAATTAGTGGAGCTATATAGGGACGCTCCGACACCACAACTCGAAGTGCGCTATTTGATGTCTTTACTTGAGGTAGGAGACGTAGAGCTTTTCCACAAAACTCTCGAATTATTCGTTTCGGAAGTGCGGTCGCAGAATGCGCCATATCTACTGGGCGCAGCAATGGGTCACCGAAAGCACGGCGAATTAGCTTGGCAATTCATCCGTGACAGGTGGGAAGAATTAAATACGGCCTTTCCACAGAATTCGATCCCCAGAATGGTGGGCGGTATCCGCTCTCTATCCACTCCCAAACTGGCCGCTGAGGTTACCCAATTTTTCGAAGAACATCCGATTCCACAGGGCCAACAAACCTTGGACCAACACCTTGAAAAATTACAAGTGAACGTAAAGCTTCGGGAAAGGGAAAGCAGCCAGGTTGGTCGCTGAGTTACTAAATTGATGTCGATACCTACGGAGAGCCGATTGTTTGGTCGACCAACTAAGAAAAGATTTGGCCCGCGTTACACGCTTTGGTCTTCGCTTGTTTCAGTTGTACTCGCAGCAGGCTTGGTTTTGGCTGTGGTCTACTGGTCTAGTTCTGCACTCAACTAGTTGCGTTGGTCAGAATGATTGGGCGCAGACAAGACACTTCGCTCAGCTTCAGTTGCTTTTCGGGTGGCCTCGGTCCACTTATGCATGAGCGCAGCAATCGTTCCCCATACCACCGGAACGCCCCCCAGTTTCATTACGAGACCAGCTAGTTGCTGGTCGGTGGTAGCTCCTAGACCGTGAACTCTGGGAGCTAATTCATACGTTGCGTAGAGTGGGAATCCCGCAAATGTCAAAAACCCGCCGGGAACAGCGGGAACGACACCCAAGGCTAGGAAGAGATACGCCATCCGCCCCGGGTAACTTGTCATTCGATGCTCAGGAATTGGCGAAACAATCGGGGCCCAAACCACAAGTCCACCGACAAGCCAAATTAGATCCATCACAAAAGACCCGAACTGGTTTACTCGCAAATTATCGACAGCCCAGGGGGAATGCGTCGCAATAAGAACAGCGTTAAAAACGAGACCTGCTACGACCGGCTTGGCGCAGCGACCGAGCAGACGGTATAGCCGGAGGCGACCGACAAAGCGCCGAGCCATCCACTCTGGAGTACCCAAGAGCAACAGAGGAGCAGCCGCCATCGTGTAGATCAAAAATTGCATCATGTGAGCGGATGCAAGGTAGCTCGCCCCAAGCAATCCAAGCGGCCAATCCGTCGCGCACCATAGAAAAAGAATGCCCGCCAAAAATAGCAAACGTTGTTTCTGATGTGCAGGAGAAACTTTGGGGGCCTTCCGGAGATACACAAGGTATGGGACGGTTAGACAAAGCATCGCCACCCAAACACCTGGGTACGCGCGAAAGGACCATGACCATGGTTCCTCTAGCGTTGAGCACCAAAATCGCAACTTTTCGACCTTTCTAAGTTACTGAAAATAAATCGTTGTGAAAGACGCTATCGGAGGCTCGCAAGGATGGGTAAGTCTCGCGTCCAGGTCGTTTGTCTCGTGGGATGTGGGTATTGCGTGCGCCCAATTCCGTCGGGCGAGAACGCAAAGACCCGACCATCATGTCCTATTGTTTCCATTTGGCCTTCGTCGTCCAATACAGGCGAAGCGATTAGCGCAGAAAACTGACGCTGGGCCTCAACCAACTCTTCTTTCGTACCTGTCAATCCAACAAAGTCACTATTGAATTGGTCAAGAAAAGACCGCATCACTTCAGGCGTATCGACGTCTGGGTCGACGGTCACAAAGATTACGGTGATGTTTGGAGGCATGCCGGGACGATCTATAACGTCACTCAATTGAGCCAGATGAACTGAACAAATATCGGGGCAAGATGAAAAGCCGAAGTAAACGAGTCTGACCGACCCTTCCGTATCAGCTTTCATTGCAAAAGGTTGCCCGTTTGTGTCCGTCAATATGGGATTAGGCATTACAGAGGGATCGGAAACTTCCAAGCCCGCATATATTCCCGGCTCGCTGGAATTACCGCATCCACAAATCAGAAGTACGAGGAGGATGAATCGGGCCAGGCGCGTCATTCGATAACGCCAGAAACTGCTAAAGATTCGAGTGGAGGTGAGGGGAATTGAACCCCTGGCCTCTTCGATGCGACCGAAGCGCTCTACCAACTGAGCTACACCCCCAAAGGGACCTTTGGACGATACCGGAAAACTGAACAATGCAGAAGGCCCAGAATCATACTCGTCGCGTTAACTCGACAAGCTAAGTAGCGATTTGTTCACTGTCACCCTCGCTAGCTTCCCCTGCGACAGCCACTTGAGGTTGCAAGAAGTGAATCTGAGCAAGCCTTAAGACTTCTTTTTTGCGGCGTTGATTCAATAGAAACAAGTAGCCAAGAAGAGCTAAGTCGAGACCTACGTGCGTAATGCCAACTATCGCTATACCACCGGCCAGCCAGCCGAAGAGCGTCATTGCGGCGCCAAAGATTAGGAGACGTAAAACGTCTCGTCGCCGCACAGCTGCTTCGCGGCTGTTGGTCGGTATTGAACTACGAGGCCGCAAATAAATCCCTCGACGATCTACCGTTGCTACACGCGCCCCAAAAGGTGCTGGTATTCCAGCAGCTGGGGTGGAGCCAGAAAGAGTGTCTAGTTGCTTGCGCCAAGCCGTCATCGGGGTGCGTCGCCCACCTCGATCGAGAAAAGCACGTATCCACCCGGGCACAAGAACTACAGCCCAGATGGCCACTAACGCGAGAAGGACTATCTCTGTCAAGTGACTCGTCCTCCTCTCCTTTATTCTGCTAGCCCAGTTGGCAGCGTGTGGCTAAAAGGCAAACCGTCTTCCGACTCTCCAAGAGAACTTCTAACGGGGTGCGCCCTTTATTATTACGAGCCCGCTCGAATGATGCAATATCTAAATGGGCCTATTAGCGGTTTAAAATTGTGCTACTCGTCGCGGGAGTACGTACCAGATTTTCCGCCAGTTTTCTCCAGAAGTGTGAGCTCCCCGATTGTCATTCCTTTATCAATCGACTTACACATGTCATAAATTGTGAGAGCCGCAACTGAACAGGCAGTCAAAGCCTCCATCTCGACGCCAGTTCTTTCAAGAGTTTCTACGGAGGCTGCTATCCGGACGCTTCTCTCTTCTAAGTCGAATTCGATTGATACCGCTCCGATCATCAATGGGTGACAAAGTGGGATCAGATCTGCAGTGCGCTTTGCCGCCTGAATACCCGCCACCCGAGCTACAGCAAGAACGTCGCCCTTAACGACATCGCCGTTTGCGATAGCAGAAGCCGCTTGCTCAGACATTGAAACGCTGCACTGCGCAACTGCCCGCCTTCTCGTCTTTTCTTTTGATAAGACGTCAACCATATGGGCATGTCCCGCCGCATCTAGGTGAGTGAGTTCGGGGCCGCCGGTTTCGTTCATGTCATCCCCCGATTTGGCTCATGGTCCGGCTTGGACGAATGAAATTCACTTGGCCAATTGAATGGCCCGCCCATTTTGTCCCGACCGCAGCTTTGATTGCTTCAACTAACTTATTATCGTCAGCTTCTTCTCGTAGAAGGGTTCGCATATCAAACTCGTCCACCGCAAACAGGCAAGTTCGAAATTGCCCTTCAGCGGTTATGCGCACTCGATCGCAATTTCCACAAAATGGGCGTGTAACAGAGGCGATGACACCTACCTCCCCATTACCGTCCGTATAGCGCCAACGTTCAGCTGGTTCACTGCCGCGAGTAATCGGCTCCATAGGAATCGCATCGTTAATCGTCTCAACGATTTCCTCCGCTGGGACTACAAGGCTCTCATTCCAGACATCGCCTGCCTCGAGTGGCATGAATTCAATGAAGCGAACAGTGACACCCTTCTCTCTTCCAAAGCGAGCGAAATCCACTATCTCGTCATCATTAATTCCTCGCATCATCACTACGTTGATCTTGACTGGATTCAAGCCGGCGGATAATGCCGAATCAATTCCATCCATTACGCGATCTAGCTCATCGCGCCTCGTCAGTTCTAAAAAACGATCACGCCTTAGCGAGTCAAGGCTTATGTTGATGCGCTTCAGTCCCGCTTTAGCAAGCGCCGCTGCGTGGAGCCGAAGCGTCGCTCCATTTGTAGTAAGCGCAATGTCTACGTTCAGACTTGCAAGACGCTGGACTAACTCAGGAAGGTGGGCTCGTACCAGAGGTTCCCCTCCCGTCAGCCGAATTCCATCAAAACCAAAGTGCTCGGTACATATCCGCGCAAAACGCTCAATCTCTTCAAACGAGAGAATTTCTTCGCGGGGCAACCACTGCATTCCTTCAGCCGGCATGCAGTACTGACAACGGAAATTGCAACGATCAGTGACAGAAATTCTAAGATCACGGACTGTGCGCCCATGTGGGTCGATTAAGTCCTCTGCACTGGATTGCGGTTGCATACTGCCTCTAGCGTACCTAGATAGACGCCGTTGCACTTGCTGACACTCGGCTTGTCAGTCAAGAAGCAGGACTTGAACTGTTTCCCCCTCATTGCACCCTTCGCCATCAGGAAGGACGGCAAGGGCATTTGCCCGCGCCATGGAAGCAAGCATGTGAGAACCCTGCCCCGACATGGGAGTCACAATCAAATCGCCGTCAGCGAATTCAGCAGTGACTCGAGCGTAATGAATTTTGCCATCCGCTTTTCTTGTCAAAGCTCCAGCCGCTACACCTTTAAGAGAAGTTCTCACAGGGTGAGGAAACCCCATCATCGATCGCAATCCAGGCCGAGCAAAAAGTTCGTATGAAACCATCGAAGAAACCGGGTTACCAGGTAATCCAAAAATAGGTGTCTCGCCAACCGTTCCAAACGCCAAAGGCTTTGCCGGCTTGATGGCAATCTGCATCCACCGCATATCGGCAATCCTGGTTAGCACAGCCTTGACATAGTCGTAGTCACCCATGCTGACGCCACCAGATGTAATTATCGCGTCACAACTTTCAATCCCTGCTAGGAGTGCAGCCTCAATTTCGCTCTCAATATCTGGGATCAAACCGAGATCAACTGGGTCAAATCCGTCGCCACGCGCCAACGAGAGAAGCGTTCGTCTGTTCGAGTCGCGAATTTGGCCAGGTTCCAAGTCCCTACCATCGTCAACAAGTTCATCGCCGGTTGAGATAACTCCAACTCGCGGTCGAGGGTACGTAGCTATCTCGTTGATTCCAAGGCTACATAGGACTCCCAGATGCCCCGCGCTAAGGACCGAGCCATTGGAAAAGACCAAATCGTTAGCAGCAACGTCGTCACCAACCGGTCGTATGTGATTTCCAGGCGTCACAGAACCTTCGACTGTCACCCAATCCCCATCGACCGATGTTTTCTCGACCATTACGATGGCGTCAGCTCCAACTGGCACTGGAGCACCTGTCATGATTCGGCTTGCTTCCCCTGGGTGAAGTGTTTTTTGGGGGTTATGACCCGCTGCAATCGTTTCAACAACGCGTAGTCGCGTATGAGTGTCTTGCAAATCTTCAGACCGAACTGCGAAACCGTCCATCGCAGTATTGGCAAAGGGAGGAAGTGATTCCCGAGCGATCACGTCTTCTGCCGTTACTAACCCCAATGCCTCCGAGACTTTGGTCGAAATCTTCGGTCGACGCCCACAAGCGTCCATTACATATGCTCTTGCCTCTTCAAGCGAAATCATGAAGGCAATCTAGCGGTTATAGACTTCGGAGTCTCAAGAGCAGCGCTTTGTGTAGGTGCCCCCAGTCATCGCTACAATTTCCGTCGGCCCCTAGGATTAACGAAAAGCTTAATTGATAATGCCTACCTACCAATACCGGTGCACCGAGTGCGAACACCAGTTTGAAGTGCGTCAGTCGTTTAGCGATGACCCTATTAGCATCTGTCCAGTCTGTAGCGGCCCGGTAAAAAAAGTTTTCGGCAATGTGGGAATAGCATTCAAGGGCAGCGGGTTCTATAAAAACGACAGCAGATCTAGCAGCGGAAAGTCCACTGGTTCAGAGAGCTCGGGAGATTCCGCTAAATCAAGTACTACGGAAACTAAGACCTCCTCAAGTACAACAAAGGAAAAGAGCTCAGGCAGCAGTTCAAGTTCTACGAGCGACTAGTTCAGCGACGAACAAGCTTTCACTGAGCTGTCAACGCACCCAAAAGGACTGTTGCGAAAAGAATTCGATATAACGCAAATCCCAAATAGCTTCTCGAATGCACCCAATTAAGCATTGTCCTGAGCGCCAACCAGCCTGTTACCCCCGACGCAACTGCTCCTATCAGTAACGCTGGCCAAACGTCTGGTGGCATCCCATCAGCCACGACTCCTACCGATCGAAAAAGCGCCGCACCCGCAATAATGGGGAGACCCATCAGGAATGCTAAACGTACGGCGCCCGTTCGCTCATATCCGAGTGATCGAGCGGTTGTTATTGCAACACCAGAGCGGCTCGCGCCGGGCAATAGAGCTAAGCACTGTCCTAAGCCCAAGCCAAGCGTGTGTCGAAAAGATAAATCCGTCACAACGCGTTTTGCCGGGGCCCGCTTATCCACTTGCCACAAAGCAACGCCAAAAATAATCAGGCATGTGGCAATTATTCCTATTCGTTCGCCCTGCTTGAGCAGGAAAGACTCCAATGACACTGCAAAAAGCGATGCCGGAACAGCAGTTGCGATAATCAGAATTGACACCTTTGCATCATTCGTCCACTTACCGCGCCCCGTCAACGCTTTGACTCCCGCCTTCGAGTATCTGCTTACATCGCTCCAAAGGCTTATAAGGCAACCAACTAAGGTTCCTAGGTGCAGAGCTACATCAAAAGTGTTTTCTAGTCTGGGATCTCCAGCGAAATCCTTCCATCCAAGTAACCACGGAACAGCCTCCAAATGTCCGCTTGAAGATACTGGGATGAATTCCGTAAGACCTTGAACTACTCCCAAAACGATTGCGTGGAATATCGGCATAGTTATCGCATTCGTTGAAGGTAGGTAAAGTTAATCTGCTGTCGACGGCACAATGCGCGGTTTCCAGCGCCTCGGAGGGTCGTAGAAATGGCCAACTGGTTGCCCAAGCCGCATTGCTGCCAAAAATTCTTGCGGAGTTTCGAAGTCAGGCATTTCCATATACGCGGCGCCTATTGCCTCAGCAACATGAGCGTCGCTTCCCGCTCCTATCGCCAAATCGTTTTCTTGCGCGTAGGTATAGGCGCGTCGATTCAGACTTTGAAGACTCGTTTTTCCGTTTATCACCTCGATACCGTCAACGAGACTCGCTTCAACAAGTTGGTCGAGAACGTCCTCGCGTAAGTTATTCCGCAACGGATCAAAGGGATGCGGTATGTATACGATGCCGCCTTGATCACGGATGTTTTGAGCTGCCTCTTCAGGTCTTATTCCTTGGGGGATTCGCTCATTCAAGAAAAGACCGATTATTTCGCCTGCGTGGGTCTTTAGCTCTTCCCCTATAACTACTCGACACGGCAACTGTTCGACGAGCGCCTCAGCTCCCTTTATTGCGTTGTGATCGGTCACACATAGAACGTCGATCCCAGACGCAGCTACACATTCAACTAATTCCTCAGGGGTTGTTGTCGAATCGCCTGACCACATTGTGTGGGAATGGAAATCAACTCTGACCCAACCCTCGGGACAGGCTTCTCCTAGGTGCGGGTGGCGTTCAACCGCTTCGGGAGTGGGTATAGATGGCACGTGAAGCAGGGTAGCAATGACCTCGGGTGATTCGCCTTCAGTCAGTCAACTACCGGATAGCGCGATACCACTGATCACGATCGAGGCCATTCCGGATCCGTTAGGTAAGAACTCAAAATCGCCCCCAATCGCTTCTATGTCCAGAAGCATTCGCTGGAGTGTCGAAGCAATCGTCGCCTCACGAAAAGGCTCTCCGAGCTCCCCACCGGCGATACGGTGCCCATAAGCTCCCACTGAAAAATCCCCGCTAATAGGGTTAACTCCGCTGTGGAGACCATTCACCCCACGAATGAAGATCCCATCCCCTACTTCGTCGAATAGTTGTTGTCGAGTTGCCGTGCCAGGAACTAATGAAAGAGCATGCAGCCCAACTCCGGGCGTCGATCGAGTACCTCGCACCGCAGAGGCGGTGGATATTTCACCCGCACGACGAGCTGTATAAGAGTTATGCAGAAACTTGGAAAGGACACCGTTTTCGATGATTGAGTTAACACGAGTCGCTAATCCTTCTCCATCATGGTTATCAGCACCAAGCGAATCAATATCTGTAGGATCATCTACTAACTGCAAAGCGGCCGCTGCGATCGACTCACCTAAACGTTCTGCGAATGGCGACCTTCCCTTTATCACCCGATCGCCCGTAAGAGCACCTGCGACGATTCCCAAAAATGCCGCTGTCACCGACGGCTCCAAGACAACAGTGACCGATTCGGTGTCCGGTTGAGTAGCCCCCAGCATGCCAGTTGCGCCCTCGACGGCTTCATTGACTACCCGATCTAAATCCAAACCATCCGGTCGTCGTGCAGCGTCTCCAGCAAAACCAATTTGAGTTTCAGTTCCATCTTCAGCCAGCGGCTGAACACCAACCGAACAACTTCCACCCTCGCTGTGAACTGAAATACCCGAAGTCGAAGCAAGTGCGAACTCACCCCACCCGTCTGACCAAGAAGCAGAGCGAACATTTTTAACACGCGGATCCGCCGCCAAACAGCGTTTCTCAAGTTCGATAGCTACAGCTGCTCTATGACTCTCCGATATGGAGCGGATTGCTGGATCGCTTAGAAGTAATCCTGGGGGGGCAACCCCATCCGGTGACGCCAGCTCTTGATACGGGTCATGTTCGGCAAATTTAAGATTTTCTCGAGCCTCATCAATTAATTGACTCAGGACACGTGGCTCGAGCGAGCCTGCACTAGCAAAACCTTGCCGACCATCAACGATGACTCTGACTCCTACGGCTTCCGTCATACCTGACTTAATAGATTCAACTTCTCCCTGATATGCCTTCACCGAAGTGCTGCGGTTTCTCGAAACACAGACTTCTATTTGCTCGCTGTCATGCGCTACCGAAAGGAGCCCATTTGCAAGATCTGGGAGTTCGACGGCTTCTTTCAATTTGCAGTCCCACCAATAGTTAGGGCAGCGACTCGCAGGGTCGGTTGGCCGTCTCCTACGGGGACGCCTTGACCATCTTTGCCGCAAGTTCCAGGACTACCCATTGCAAAGTCGTTACCAATTACCTCAATATTTTTGAGAACTTCGGGACCATTACCGATGAGGTTTCCTTCTCGGAGCGGTGTCGTAATTTCGCCGTTTTCGATCAGGTATGCCTCTGTCATCCCAAACACGAAATCGCCGGTAGCTGTATTAACTTGTCCGCCTCCTAGCTGGGCCACATAAACGCCGCTTTTTGTATCACTAATTATCGCTTGAGGTTCCACCTCACCATTCATCACGAAGGTATTCGTCATCCTCACCATCGGAAGATGCTGGTAACTCTGACGACGACCATTTCCCGACGGAGAGCGACCTTCTGCTCGGCTGCGCATGTGATCCCACATGTAGTCAGTCAGTACGCCATCTTCTATAAGGACATTTTTTTGGGTTGGACATCCTTCGTCGTCAATAGCGACGGTCCCCCACTCAACCCCCATTGTGCCATCGTCGACAAGGGTTACCGAGGGGTCCGCTACTAGTTCACCTAAACGATCACGAAAAACCGAAGCGCCTTTGTTTACCAGGTCAGCTTCCAAGCCATGTCCACAGGCCTCATGGAAAAGCACACCACCGCCGCCTTTCTCTATCACCACTGGCAGTTGACCACTGGGCGCAGGTCGGGCCAAGAGCTTGGTGATCGCCCGGTTGGCAGCCCGACGGGCCATCGCTTCAATATCGTGCTCATCGAACAACTCAAAACCCACGGTGTACCCGACGGTTTCGCGACCGGTTTGGAGTCCTTGATCTCCGCTTGCAACACAGTTGACGGATAGCAGAGTTCTGGTTTGGTTATCTGCATTAAAAACTCCATCTGTGTTCGCAACAAGCACCTGCCTGCAACCTTCGGAATATCTAACGTTTACCTGGGTAATTTGATGATCTTCGGCTCGAGCGGAGGCGTCGGCTAACCTGAGCAGCTTTACTTTTTCTGACTTCGGTACGGAAGATGGCGGAATAGCAACATTATTTTTGGAGGTTCCAGAGCCCCTTAGAGCAATAGGGATGTTCATAGTGCTCCCCTTGGCAGCAGCTGCTGCCGCGCGTGCGGCTTCATCGAGGCCGGCTGGGCTGAGATCTGACGTATGAGCAAAGCCCGTTACTTCTCCGACCGTGACGCGGATGCCAGCACCTAAATCTCGGCTAGAGGTCATCGCTTCGACGCGCCCCTCGTCGAAGTCAGCTGAAGCATTTTGACGGTCTTCCACAAATACTTCGGCCCACTCTCCACCGTTTTTCATTGCCGAAGCCAATGTTCTTGCAACAATTTCTTTATCGATGAGCGGGGAGGTTGACTTTGATTGCATATTGTCCTCAATCGAGTGAATTGCGGTGATGGCGACACAGTACCCGCCTTAGCGAGCTTTTGGACTTCTCACAGCGCCAACTTCGGCGTAATCTTCGATCTCTCGTGTTTAGAAAGCAAAAACAGTTACCCCGCTTGCCTAGAAAGGCATCTCTCGCTCTGCGTCTGATCGCTAGCGCGATATTGCTCGCGTATTTGCTGACCCGCTTTCCTGCCGACGACCTTCAAGAAAGGTGGCCGGACTGGCAACGGGGAAGTTGGGTCTGGCTTGTCGCCTCCCTTCTCGCCACATTGAGCGCATTTATGTTGGCATCTCTTCGCTGGCTTCAAGTTTGCAAAACTCTTGGCTATAGCCCGACCTTTTCCAGGGTCTCCAGCCACTTCTTGGCTGGCCAGTTCGTGGGCAATTTTCTCCCGACAACAGTTGGTGGAGATATCTTGAGAGTCACACGAATGGGGGCAGAGATTCGGGACCCTTCGGGTGCTTTTGCATCTGTGATTATCGAACGGTTGACGGGTTGGATAGTTCTGCCAGTGATTACGTTTGTTGCATTGGTTGTGCGACCTGACCTCGTTGGTTCCCGGGCAGGAACAATCGCTCTTGCCGGGGCTTTGGCCACTCTCGCCATTTTGGTAGTTCTGATTTTCTTGGCAGAACACCCTAATTTTGGCGGAAGATTAAGTGGCGAGAATAGGCTCTCAGCAGCGCTAGCAGCGGTTCACCAAGGACTTAAAAGCTACCGAAGCATTCCAAGGGGCATGACTGAGCTCTTGTTGATCGCAGTGGCTTTTCAATTTTTTCTTATCGTCGCGGTTATATGCGCAGCGAATGCGATTGGCATCGAAATCTCTTTGGTCGTGTGGTTCGCTTTCGTGCCTATCGTCTTCGTTGCTCAAGTCTTGCCTATAGCTATCGGAGGTCTTGGCGTTCGAGAGGCAGCCCTGGTTCTATTTCTGAGTAGTTTTGGCGTCAGCAGCGGGCAGAGTGTGGTTCTCGGGCTCATTGTCTACGCTATTACCCTGATTGCGAGCCTGGTTGGGGCTGTTCCCTACATATTAGGTTCGCGCCAGTCAGACGCAGGGGGTAAAGCTTGAGCCGAGCCGCAGCCGTTGTTGCCAAGAGACGCTGGTGGAAAGAAGTGATCTTCGTCCTGGCGTTTTATCTGGTCTATGCCCGAATTAGAAACCAGTTCGGTTCAAACGGTTTTTTTGCCGCTTCGAGCACCGCCGCCGCAGATAACGCTAGGAGGGTCATCGACTTTGAAAAGAAGTTAGGCCTATTTTTTGAGGAGCGCTTGCAAGCGGTGTTTCTTGACTGGGACTGGTTTCTTTGGTTTTGGAATGTCTTTTACGGAAGTCTTCACTTCGTTGTCACCATCGGAGTTGGTATTTTCCTGTACCGAAAATTTCCATTCCGATTTATTCGTTACCGAACCGCTTTGGCAAACACGACAGCACTCGCCCTAATTGGTTTCTCAATATTTCCTTTGATGCCACCTCGTCTGCTTGCGTCGCCACCCCCTTACGGGGGTTCAATGACTGAATATTCCTTCATTGACACTTTGTCCGTTTATGGAGGCCTTTGGTCATTCGACTCTGGCACCCTTCAAGCAATCTCGAACCAATGGGCAGCCATGCCAAGCCTCCACTTGGCCTGGGCTGCTTGGTGCTCGGTGGCATTAGCACCAGTGTTGAGGTCTTTGTGGAGCCGCTGGCTGATCTGGCTATACCCGGTGGCCACAAGTTTCGGAATCGTTGTAACCGGCAATCACTATTGGATAGATGGCGCCGTCGGGTTAGGTGTCTTGTTCGCAGGAATGCTCTGTGCCAATTGGCTCATGCGATTCCGTTATCCCGATGACGGGGCCATTAACCGTTCAGCCGATAGCGTTCCATGTGGTGCTGACATTCGGTAGTTGTTCCCATGTACGTTGAAAAGATTAAAAGCCCTGCAGACCTGCGAGCGCTTGATAG